>NZ_DKHR01000003.1:0-76757 GCF_002453835.1 Psychrobacter sp. UBA6739 | reverse complement strand
GCTGTACTCAATCGCTTATAAGTCTGAGAAAATATTTTTTGATAATTGAACTGACAAGAATTTCTAGAAGTCATCATAGCCGCCATCATAAAACTGTGATTCAATGCGTTCGATCCTCGAGGCATCAGTTTAATAGATTTAGCCCGCATAAGTACAATTTAGTTGTCATTAATTACTGTGCACATCCAAACTAATCGTTATTGCTACATTTTTATTACCATTGCGACAGATAAAAGACAAATACGATGCTACATCGAAAATGTCTATTCACCATTTATATAACCATCATCCTAAATACTTTCACGATCCTTGATGCTTTGCTGCCATGCGGCTGAACGACGCGTTCTATCAGCAACTTGCCCAACCAATTGACCACATGCCGCATCAATATCATCACCACGAGTTTGACGTATGGTACAAACAAAACCTGCTTCACTTAATATATTACTAAAGGCATGAATTCGATTATTACTCGACTTATCATAATTCGCATGAGGGAACGGGTTAAACGGTATCAGGTTAATCTTACTTGGTAAATCGCCCAATAATGCGACCAATTGCTCAGCATGCTCATTACTATCATTGACACCATCTAGCATCACATATTCAATAGTCACGTGTTTTTTGTGGCGCGGATTTACTTCAAAAACGTAATTTCTCGCTGCCGCCATGAGCTGCTCTAATGGATATTTTTTATTAATTGGGACTAGCTCATTACGCAGCTCGTCATTTGGTGCGTGCAATGAAATCGCTAAAGCCACGTCAAGCTCCTGTGCCAACTCGTACATTTTTGGCACCACACCTGAAGTCGACAAAGTAACGCGGCGTTTTGATAAACCATAAGCATGGTCACTGAGCATCAATTCCATCGAGCTGACAACGGGGCGATAGTTTAATAACGGCTCGCCCATACCCATCATGACCACATTGGTGACGTTGTTTTCCCATAAACTATGGTCAACATTTTCTAAACTATCATTTTCATCGGTCATATAAGAGGCATTTGCCACCCATAATTGTCCAAGAATCTCAGCCGCTGTCAAATCGCGCTCAAAGCCCTGCTTACCCGTACTACAAAAGCTACAGTCGAGCGCACAGCCCACTTGCGAAGAAATACACAAGGTTTTACGACCGTTTAATTTGCTGTCATCTGCGGGAATTAGTACGGTCTCGACCAACGAGCCACCCGTGACTTCAAAGACCCATTTACGCGTGCCGTCATCGCTGTATTGACGATGAATCACTTTTGGCGGAATGACGCAGGCATTGGCTGATAATTTATCACGCAAAGATTTACTCAGATTGGTCATTTGCTCAAAATCAGTGACACCCTGCTGATATATCCACTTAATGACTTGCGTCGAGCGAAACGGCTTTTCGCCAATACTCTTAAAGTATTCCGCCAGCTGCGCTTGTGTCATACCTAGTAGATTGGTTTTCGCCTGAGCCTCGTCTACTAATTTTATACTCTTAGTAGTCTTAGCAGGGACGTGTTGGACGTCAGTTTGAATAGGAGTTTGAGCAGTTGACATAATAAATAACCTTTTTGCATCTACTGGTATAAGCGATGCAATTGTTGAGATGGGTGTTGCTAGACGTACTCAATATATGAGTGCATGAGCAATCCGTTATGAGCGCATTTTTTACCAAAAGCTAAAATTAATATGCTGATAAAGGATTGATAACGCTATATAAAACCAATAATGAGGGAGAAAAGTTAAAATTTCAATGCATAGTCAGACTATTATAATAGCTAAAACGGCTTATACCAAAAGATATAAGCCGTCTTGCCACACTAATAATTTATAGTCAATTTTATAAGCTATTAGTGCATAGTGAGTCAAATATAGAGCTGGTACAAGGAAGACAAGCGCCAATTGTACATTGAGTACATTAAGCGAGTCTGACACCGTAACAGACTATATTTGGTTTACTATATTAACGCGTACGTGCACAAACTTCTTCTTCATTGAAGAAGTAGCTGATTTCACGTGCTGCTGATTCAGCTGAATCTGAACCATGAACCGCGTTTTCATCGATGCTGCTAGCGAAGTCAGCACGAATAGTGCCTTCAGCGGCGTCTTTTNNCATGATATCACGATGCTTAGCGATCGCATTTTCGCCTTCTAATACAGATACCAATACTGGACCTGAAGTCATAAATGACACTAGATCTTTGTAGAATGGACGCTCAGCGTGCTCAGCGTAAAAACCGCCCGCTTTTTTATCATCAAGTTGCATCATTTTAGCGGCAACAATTTTTAGACCTGATTTTTCAAAACGATCGTAGATAGCGCCGATGTTGTTGCCAGCTACTGCGTCAGGTTTGATGATAGATAAAGTACGTTCGTTAGCCATGAAAAGCTCCTAATAAATAATGAATTCGATAAAAATGAGATGGTAAATACTTTGTTTTATCTTTGGCCGCAATGTTGACTTAGGCATATTTAAATAACTCATGGTCTATCAATGCGATAATATGAGCGCCAACACAGGATTGCTGCCTATTATAATGATTAGCGCTATAAATGATAGGGTTAATTTATGACCGCACCTTGCATAAAAGTAAATTTATTACCTCAGCGTATTTTAAGACAAAGTGAGCATTAATCAATAGCAGATTCTTGCTCTACGTATCTCATCGCTAACTATCTTTGTCATTAATGAGCATAAAACCAACTTAGCGAAAACTCTATGTAGTGTTACCAACAAAAATCCCTCAGCATATAATGCTAAGGGATTTTGTTAATACGCAGCTATGAAGGTCACTGCTTTCAAGCAATACTAAAAAACAACTACTCGCCTAAGCGGCTGTCGCGGCAACTGCCAGCGCTACATTCACGCACACGATCATTTAAGAAGTTCACTCGCTCAGTCGTCACCCGAGTCGCACAGCCCATATTGACAAAAAATCCTTCATCATTATTATAACTACATTGGTCATTACGCTCGCGTATCCACGCCAGTTGTCCGCGCTTTAATTTGGACTTTTGCTGGCTATTTAACTGCTTAGCCAATTTTGCATAAGAATTATTCAGCTCTTTATCCGCTTCTAAATATACTTTCGTTAAGCAATATAAATCATCAAAATCATTGTTGGGTTTATCACAGTTTTGCGCGCCCCATGACAGCATAGGAAACATAAAAGCCGCAGACGTTAGCAGCGCTAAAGCTGTTTTGCCTATAGAGTGCTTGATAATAGTCGCTTTCATCACGTTTTCCTTTTTATATATTGATAAAATTACATTCATTTATGACATAATATACCAATTAAACCAGAATAATGTTAGCAATTCTCTCTTTTATACTATTTTTTCTTATCTCAATTTATGCAATTACCAGATATCTTGATTTTTTATCGTTAGAGATTAATAGTGATTAACACTTTTTATCATTTGGCATTAATAATAGTTCACATAATAGAAAATGATGAGAATTTACTCATAAACTATTACTCATAAACTATTACTCATAAACTATTACTCATAAACTATTACTCATAAACTATTACTCATAAGGTAATACTCATAAGGTAATACTCATAAGGTAATACTCATAAAAAAATCCCAATGCTCAGCACTGGGATTTTTTATGAACGCTTAAACTAATTAAGTTTTATGATAAGAAACTAAGCATCATACGGGTCACGCAATACAATTGTCTCTTCGCGATCAGGACCGGTTGAGATAATATCAACTGGGCAACCAATCAACGCTTCGATACGTTTGATGTATGCTTTCGCATTTTCTGGAAGTTCATCATAGTTAGTGATACCAACGGTTGACTCACTCCACCCTTGCATCGTCTCATACTTAGGCGTGACTGACTCATAGAATTCAGCATCATGTGCACCTGCACATTCAGTTTCAGGCAAGTTATAACCCACACCGATTAGTAGCTCTTCAAGACCATCTAATACGTCAAGCTTAGTTAAGCAGATACCTGACATAGAGTTCAGTACCACTGCACGGCGTAATGCTTCCGCATCGAACCAACCACAGCGACGCGCACGACCAGTGGTCGCACCAAATTCATGACCGACTTTAGCCAAATGCGCACCAACATCATCAAATAGTT
Source organism: Psychrobacter sp. UBA6739 (assembly GCF_002453835.1). Taxonomy (NCBI): domain Bacteria; kingdom Pseudomonadati; phylum Pseudomonadota; class Gammaproteobacteria; order Moraxellales; family Moraxellaceae; genus Psychrobacter; species Psychrobacter sp. UBA6739. The sequence goes on along the minus strand of NZ_DKHR01000003.1, from coordinate 72,680 downwards.
CAGTTGGGAATGGACCACTACCGACACGGGTAGTATAAGCTTTAGTGATACCAAGTACGTAATCTAAGTACAATGGACCTATACCTGTACCAGTAGACACGCCGCCAGCAGTTACGCTTGAGCTGGTCACAAACGGATATGTACCATGATCGATATCAAGCAATGTACCTTGCGCGCCTTCAAACATAAGGTTCTTACCAGCCAAACGCAATTGATTAAGGTCTTCGGTCACATCAGTAACCATGCCTTTAATCTCTTCTTTCCACTCTTGGCAAAGCTTAAGTGTCTCATCAAAATCAATCGCTTCAACTTTATAATATTGAGTCAATTGGAAGTTATGATATTCGATTAAGTTGCGGAGTTTTTCTTCTAAATCATCACGGAACAAGTCAGCAAGCTTGATGGCACGGCGGGCTACTTTATCTTCATAAGCAGGTCCAATTCCGCGACCTGTCGTACCAATTTTACCAGTACCGCGTTTTGCTTCACGTGCTTGGTCAAGTGCCACATGATACGGCATGATAAGTGGGCAGTTTGGAGAGATACGCAGACGCTCACGTACTGGTACGTTGTTGTCTTCTAGCTCTTTCATCTCTTTCAATAATGCGTCAGGTGCTAACACCACGCCGTTACCGATGAAGCAGGTAACGCCTTCACGTAAAATACCTGATGGGATTAAATGTAGGATGGTGGTTTTGCCATCGACAACTAACGTGTGACCAGCGTTATGTCCGCCTTGAAAACGTGCAACTGCTGAAGCTTTTTCGGTTAGTAAATCGACGATTTTACCTTTACCTTCATCGCCCCATTGGCTACCCAAAACTACGACATTCTTACCCATGATCAATCCTTACCTTTATGTATTGAGGTGTGTGCAATAACGGTTTAAAACCTGTGATAACTTTCGTTATCTTGATTTTAAAGACGTTAAAAAATGGTAATAATACTAATATTAATATTAAAAACTAATGCTTAAATACTCTGTAACTGCCAATGATTATCTATAAAGCTCAAACGATGCGTCATACCAACTGGGCAATCCTCTGCATTCAATGGCATGGTGACACGATAGCCTTGCTCACGTAAACTCTCAACCTGCTGTAGCAGTATCTGTCTCTGTTCTTGGTTCGCACTGCTCAATGCTTCATAGTCGACCAATACGATAATGGGCGCCTCAAGCTGCGTGTGTGCAAGCAAACGACTGACATCCATACTAAAACCAGTGGCTTCACGTGGCTGATTGATTGCTAACTGGTTGCCGCTTTGCATACCATCGAAACGACCGCCACGTACCAGAGGTTGCGTCTCACTATTGATATAGCCGTTGAACACAATACCCGTGTGATAATGATAGCCTGATAATTCCGTCACATCGATACTCACAGGGCATTGCCACTGGTCTTGTAAATGTGTTTTTAAGCGTTGTAATTCATTGATAGCAGTTGCGACTTGCGTGTCCTGCTGTGCAGTCTCTGACAATCTCGCCAATAGATTGGTAATATCATGACCAAAACGTGCCAATGCATAAAAATCATCACCCATTGACAATAACTGGCAGACACGCTTTAGCTCTGGTAGGTTTTTATTGGCATATAAATGCATGAGTTGCTCAGTGTCATTATCAGACAACGCTGCCAACTCAGCCAAGCGTTTGAATATCGCCACATGACCCAAGTCTATATGTAGTGCAGCACTCATATTTAGCTTATTTATCATGCCAAACAACACATCTATCAGCTCAATATCTGCGGCAAGTGAAGCACAGCCAAATATTTCAGCGCCGAGCTGCAAAGGCGTACGTGAGCCAAACAACCCTGATGGCAAGGTATGAATCACATCACCTGCATAGCAATAACGTGCAATACCTGTACCGCCATGATGCGCATCAATACGCAAGATCTGCGGGGTAATATCCGCACGCAGACCCATCAAGCGACCCGTCAGCTGATCGATAATCTTGAAAGTTTGACGCTTTAAATCTTCTGAGGCGCCACTCAACAATGACTCAGTAAATTCAATCATTGGTGGATTGACCAACTGATAACCATGAGCAATAAGTTGCTGAGTCAGCTGATACCTAAGCACTTCTTGCTTACGCGCATCTTCGAACAGCACATCCACCACCCCATCAGGCAGCAACCAGCTATTGGCAACGTCGCTGGCAAAGTTGTTTAAATATGGCATGCTAGTAGAGGTAGCAGTGTTTTCAGCAGGCTGAGCCGCCGCTTCATTAGTCGTATTTAACTGGGCAAGTTTTGCAGAATCAGAACTGACAGACACAATAAATCCTTGTTTGGCGTATCGCTTACCAAAAACGCGGTACTGATGCGGTACTTAAAGGTTATATTTACAATTGCATTGACGCCATGCATTTTTATTTTTAACGCGCAACATCATTGACCCAATTATTTATAAACAAACTAGGTAGCCGCAAAAGGGTGAGTAATAAGTATAATTTAGAATGATAAGACGAGTATCTTTATGCGCTAATAAACGGCGTTAAATAATCAAGGCACTTTATGCTTTAGTTTAGCATAGCAGCCAAGGTTCGCCTAGTGACAATTAGCCACAATTACTATCTAATTACGTCTTATCAGCACTTAATCTATGAAGGTTATCTATAGACTATATAAGTAATCGTTGACTCAAAAATGGTTACCATCATTTTATATGATAAAGAAAATAATGAGCAAAGTGAGAACAACGCCTTCGATACCGACTCATGGTACACTAAGCCATATTTTTATCTCGGAAGCCTTATGTCATCTGATTACCACCCAAACCCTGCCAACAATCAAGCCAACGTTTTAGGTACGGCACTTGCCAGCTGCTGCTTTGACCCTATTACCGGTTATTACCGCAATGGCTTTTGCCATACTGGCAACCATGACGTCGGTCAGCACACCGTATGCGCCAAGATGACTAGCGAGTTTTTGAACTTTTCTGCCAGTCGCGGCAATGATTTGATTACGCCGCTACCTGAGTATGGATTTTCTGGTCTTAAGCCTGGTGATTATTGGTGCATTTGTGCGTTACGCTGGGTTGAAGCTTTGGACTTTGATATTGCCCCGCAAATCAAACTAGAAGCTTGCCACGAAAGCTTATTGAGCTTGGTCGATATTGATACTTTGAAAAGTTACGCCCTTTAATAACGATCATTATTAACAACAATCATTATAAGTTCTGATTGTGACACGTTTTTTACTTTATAAAGGGAGGGTGTATGGAAAACAATAACGACCAGTTGATCAAAAAAACCGCGCGTATTGCACCTAACTCTAATATCAATCGTATTTACGCCGATATGAATGATGAATATCTCTATCTAGACAATGATGACAGCTATATCTATGGCGATGCTGATACCACCACTGAGGACACCATCGAGACCATGACGGTCTACGATCCTGACTCTGAACGCTATGAAGATATTGACTTGTCGAGTGCCGATGAAGTCGTCAATTGCTATGCTTACTCACGTAAGACGGGTGAAAATCTCGATAAAGTGGCGCTAAACGATGTTAGTCGTGCCTTAAATAATAATGGTCAGTTTATTTGGCTTGGTCTCTATGATCCGAGCCTAGAAACCATGGTCAAAGTCAAAGAAGCCTTTGGGCTACATGAGTTGGCAATCGAAGATGCTTTCGCCGATCACCAGCGTGCCAAAGTCGAGAACTATGACAATGACATGGTGTTTGTGGTATTGCGTACCGCTAAGCTTGAGGACAATGTCATTCGCTATGGCACCACCGCGATATTTATGGGCAAAAACTACTTGATTACCATCCGTAATGGTCCATCAAACTCCTATGCGCCTGTCCGTGAGCATTGTCATCGTCGCCCTGAAAAGCTGCGTATGGGACCGATATTTGTACTGCATGCTATTCTCGATTTTATCGTGGATAATTATATGCCGATTACCGATCGTTTAGGTCGCTATTTGCGTGAGCAAGAACGTTACGTGTTTACCTATGAGTTTGATAAAGGTACATTAAAAAACCTTTATGAGCTCAAATCGCAACTCGTACACATGCGGGCGATTATTTTACCGGTACAGGATATCTGTAGTTTTTTTATTAATCATAAAAAAAGCGAGATGGTCTCTGGGTTTTCTCAGGCCGCTAAGCCCTACTTTCGCGACGTCAATGACCATTTGTTACACTCATTAGACGCCATTAATGGTCTGAATGAGATGCTGAGTGTGGTCATGAATACCTATATGGCCATGGTTAATATGGGACAGAACGAGGTGGTGCGTAAGCTTGCTGCTTGGGCAGGTATTTTAGCTGTACCGACGGCCATTGCGGGTATCTATGGTATGAACTTTGATTTTATGCCCGAGCTGCATTGGCAATATTCCTACTTTGTCATCATGCTCATCATTGGATCATTATGTGGCTATTTATATTACAATTTTAAAAGACTTAAATGGTTATAACCAAAATTTATAGTTGATGTTTCATTTGTAGTTAGCGTTCAGCTTTTAAAAACAGCATCCTTGGTGGTGCTGTTTTTCCACTTTATTATTGATAATAATTCTTATTTGTAATACTATTCACATTTATTATTGCTAAACTCTTGCCGCCATTTCTATTATTCCAACGCCATCATATACGATTGACTCAGTCAATAGCACAAACCCTACAACCGTCGGATTTGTATGGGACGGTTTTGTTATTTTACGGCTGGCGTACTGACATATTGTCAATTTGCATCTATCGAGGTTTTTATGCGTTTATCCCGTCTTACTCAAGCTGTCGCGGTCGTTACCGCAGCCTTGATTCTTACTGCTTGTGGCAGTGATTCCGACACAGCCACTGCTATCATAGATGGGACACCGCCACTACTAACCACTGATAGCAACTTTACTGATGGCTATAGCGCGGTTGCCGCGGTATTTGTCTCAGGACAAGTACAAGATAGCAGCGGCGTTAAATCATTGACCTATATGCATAATAACGAATCAGCTCAAGCGCTAACGCTAGATGCTGACGGTTATTTTGATGATCGTATTTTATTAACGCTAGGTAGCAATACCATTGTCTTAGAAGCCACAGACAATGCTGGTAATATCATGCGCTCAACCAAAACCATCTACGTAGGCGATACCATAGCGGCAGGTGGTTCGCATACCGCTGCCCTGCGTGATGGTCAGCTATATGGTTGGGGTCGCAACAACTATGGTCAGACAGGACTCGGTCTGACCACAAAAATCAGCGATATTATGGGACATCCAGACACGCCGATGCTGATGAACAGCGCACCAAAAGATTTGTTATCTATTGGCTTTAATCAAAATCATTCACTCGCTATTGCTCAAAATGGTCAAGTTTATAGTTGGGGCGAAGACAAATACGGGCAGCTGGGTCGCGGTGATGGGGGTCGTAATGACTGTAGCAAGACTGCAGACTGTCGTTTGGATATCAGCGCGATCGAAGGTATCGAAAATGCCGTCATGGTCGCACCCGGCTATAGCCATAACTTGGTATTGACCGAAGAGGGTACGGTTTGGGCCTTTGGTGCCAATGGACACGGTCAACTTGGTAATAATACAAGCACCGATAGCAGCACACCTGTCAAAGTTGACTTTTCAGCAGCCACAGAGGCAGGACATATCGTGCAGGTGGTTGTCAGTGGCAATAGCTCTTATGCCTTAGATGACAAAGGTCAGGTTTGGGGTTGGGGCAGCGATGCTTACGCCAACCTTGGCAAAGGTAAAGTCTGTAACACTACAACCAACTGTATCAACGTCAATGCAACCCCTGTACGTATTCATGTCATTAATGAAACGATTAATAACGCCATTAATGCTAAGACAGATGACGCCACTCAAAAAGCTGACGACCAACCCGCTATAGATGTAGAAAAAGTGACCCAATTGACGGCTGGCAAAGACCATATCTTAGCATTGACCAATAAAGACGCAGTGTATGGTTGGGGGTTAAATGCCACTAGTCAATTGGGCTACAATGGTGAGACATTTAATGGCAGCGAAAAGGCATGGGCAGATGTCATTACCTCACCGACCAAACTGCCTTGGTTTACAGATAAAGAAGTTCGCCGCGTCTATGCCAATGGCAATGCCAGCTATGCGTTACTGGACAATGTCGCCACTAATAATGGCTCATCAACAACGGATGGTATTCTCTATGCATGGGGCATGTTTGGGGAGACAAATGGCGCAGGCAAGACCATTTACAACGACCTAGATGAACCAACCAATAAGCTGCCGAATCTCAAGAATATCGATAATATGGCCATGGGTGCCATGCATCTGATTGCTCATGAAAAATCGTTTGACCAAGATAATAATGCGCTGAAAACTGGTCATTTATTTACGTGGGGCTGGAGTTTTGAAGGCTCACTCGGCAACAAAGACACCACTCATATTTGGATGTATAACAACCCTATCCCAGTTGCTTTACCTAGTCAGCTATAAGTGTTTTAAGTATGACGAAGCGAACAGTGCATAGTTGGTTGAATTTCCTATCATAAAATTCTCAAACAAGCAGCCTCGTTTATGCTGCTTGTTTGAGTCAATACGCCTAACTAATGCTCGGTAGCTTATCGCACAATCCTCAGGATATCCTCAATTAAATCGACAGCCCTCTAAATAGGCTGACGATGAAGATATACTCTAACCCCTTATATTCTAGCCATTTCAGGTCAGTCCATGTTTTTACGATCAAACTCGTCAACCATATCAAATTCTTCACTGTATACATCACTTCCCATCATACGTAACACACTACTCAGTGTAAGTATCGCGCTGCTGCTCACTGCTTGTGGTGGCTCAGATGATTCAAATAATTCCAGTAATGATGGCAATACTAACGCACCCAACCCACCCACTACTCCTGACACTCCAGAAATCGATACCAACTGGCAGCCAGCAGGTGGCAGTGCTACGATTGCCGCCAATGGATCACAGCCTTTTTTGCAAATCATGCCCAATCTACCGAGCAGCGCTTTAGGCGGGGTATCACCTGGACGTGAGTTATTTATCACCGAGTGGACACCAGCAAATGAGGGTCGCGTACTGTTCGATGGTGTGGGGCCACTGTTAAATGCCAATGCCTGTACCAAATGCCATAGCGCTGAAGGTCGCAAACCCATTTATGCAGCCAATGGTCAGCTAAGTGATGCGATTTTATTCCGGTTGGGTAATAAGCAAGGCCTGCCACATGCTTATTACGGTGAACAAATGCAGCATCAAAGTATTGCCACAAGTATCAATCCCGAAGGGAGCATGCGCTACGCAGCAATGCCCAGTCAAAATGATAAACCTGCTGGCATACAGTTTAGTTTTACTCCAACTGACCCTAATCAACCCTTAGGAAATACAGCGATTAGCGGACGTATCTCACCGCAATTGGTCGGCATGGGCTTGCTCGACCTGATTCCTGAAGCGAATATCATTGCGGCAGCTGACCCTGATGATAACAATCAAAACGGTATCAGTGGCCGCGTACACTGGGTGAATAATAACAGCCAACAACGAGTAGGACGCTTCGGCTGGAAAGCCATTAACAGCAGTCTACGTACCCAAAACGCCAATGCCATGTCGCAAGATATGGGCTTGACCACCTCGGTATTTATGGATCCTAACTGTACGGTAAATCAGCCTATTTGTTGGACAGCAGCGAATGGCGGCTCTCCAGAAGTCTCAGACAGCAGTCTAGACGCCGTGACCGATTTTATGACCGCCCTTGCCGTACCTGAAAGGCGAATAGACGATTTATCAGATTTTAATAAAGGAGCGCAACTGTTTGCGCAAGTCGGCTGTGCTGGCTGTCACACACCCAAGCAAAAAACAGGCAATAGTGAGCGCTTCCCGCTCCTATCACAGCAAAACATTTATCCTTATACTGATTTATTACTGCATGATATGGGCGCTGGACTAGATGATAGCGTGAAAGAGAAAAATGCAGAAAGCTTTGAGTGGCGTACACCGCCATTGTGGGGAATTGGCATTGTGGCACGTGATCCAGAAGCGCGGTTTTTGCATGATGGTCGTGCCAGCAGCTTGACTGAAGCGATACTCTGGCATGGTGGTGAAGCAGAAAGTACAAAGACGCGCTTTACACAGTTATCCGCCACGCAAAAACAAACATTAATGACCTTTTTAAAGGGCATTTAACGCTCAAACAATAAAATGTGAGAGTTAAGAAAGCAAAAAAAGGGCTACCAGTGGTAACCCTTTTTTATGCTGCTATTTAATAGTTATTCACGGCGATGCTTGGTATGACTATCAGGCGCTTGAGCATTATCAGGTAACAGCGCTTTAATCGTTAAGTTTGCATGCTGTTTATCTAGATTGTCCTCTGGACGGCCAAACGTTTTTGCTGTCCAAGTTAATACGACGATAGAACCGCTCAATAGCATAATGGCCACAGAAATTGTCGCCAGCAGCCATAAATGAAAATAGTCTGAGACCGCCTGTACATCGACCACCAAATGTCGTGATAAAGCAGTAATCGCGATAAATATTAAAAACTGTACCGGCAGACGATGGGTTTTAAAATAAATACCTATCATCGCCAGCAGCTCAAGGTAAATAAACAACATCAATATGTCTTTTAGATCCGCTGAGCCTTTTTGAACAATACCAACGAACTCTTTGCCAGCGGTCCAAACGACAACCACACTGATTAGAAATAAAATAACGTAATGACAGACATCGACAAACTCTCTACCGATACCTTGTAGTCGCTCATGAACACCTACGTTTTTTTTAGCCATGTTTAGGTCCTATCAACTGAGATGTGGTTGATTTAGCCTGAGTATATATTACCTCAGGCCCCTTATTTATCGGCAATCAGTATTCGTATGACTCTCTTTTTAGCCGATATTCAAACCGGCAGATTTTTCAGCAGCATCAACCGTTTGGCGAATGAGGGTATTAATGGTCATTGGACCCACGCCGCCCGGTACAGGCGTATAAGCACTGGCGATATTTTCTACGCCTTGCAACTCAATATCACCGACGCCGCCATTATCCGTTGGATGAAAGCCTGCATCGATAACCACAGCGCCCGCTTTGATCCACTCTGCTTTAATCAGTTCAGGCACGCCCACTGCCCCAACCACGATATCCGCACGCTTAATATGAGACTCTAAATCTTGTGTTCTTGAATGGCAAATCGTTACGGTGCAGTTGGCATTCAATAGCATCATCGCCATTGGTTTACCCAAGATGGCACTGCGACCTACAACTACGGCTTCCTTACCAGCAAGCTCGATATTATGATGCTCTAATAAGTGCATGATGCCTTGCGGGGTACATGAACCATAAGCGCTCTGCTGCATCGCCATACGACCAAAGCCAAGGCAGGTCACACCATCGACGTCTTTTGCCAAGTCAATCTGCTCAAAGCAAGCACGCTCATCAATATGCGCAGGCACTGGATGTTGTAGCAAGATACCATGGACGTCTGGATTGCTATTGAGCTCGTCTATCTTTGCCATCAGCTCTTCAGTGGTCGTCGCACTTGGCATCTCAACGCGTATAGAATCCATGCCGACACGTTTACAAGCATTACCTTTCATACGTACATAAGTCGCAGAAGCGGGATCGTCGCCGACCAATATCGTCGCTAAGCTTGGGGTGCGTCCTGTCTTATTCTTGATAGCGTCTACACGCGTACTCAGTTGCTGTTCTATTTGTTTAGCAAGTGCTTTACCGTCCAAAACGGTAGCAGATCCTTGGGCAGTTGACATAGTAACTCCAATAGAGGGTGCGATAAAAAAAAGAAAGACAGCGCCCGCAACTATTTGCATGCCTGTCTTATGCTTGATCAATGTATGATTAAGACTGATATTGTACCTGTCTGGGATAAAAAATCCTAGCGTGAGATAAGACTTGGATACTTATAAATTTCTATCACTCGCCAATCCAGTAATATCATGTCATTACCGATGCAACCTTGACAACCTTTATCGTTTTATAAGAAAGTCTAATCACAAATAAAAGTTAATAGCCGCAACTATTTATAAATAATCAACACGCCTTAATAAGCGATATTCTCACATTACTGAATCATTGAAGCAAACACGCGATCGATTGCATCTACCGTTTGCGCGATTTCGGCAGTGGTTAAGGTAGGATGAACCAAAAACATTAAGCTGGTCTCTCCCAACTGTTTTGCTATTGGCAGTCTGTTTTCTGGACGCAAGCCTGTATCATCAAATGCTTTTTCTAAATATACCTCTGAGGCAGACCCTGAGTAGCAAGGCACGCCTAGCGCATTTATTTCTTCAATGATGCGATCACGTGTCCAGCCCTCAGCTAGGTTATTTGGTTGCACATAAACATACAATTTATAATAGGCATGGGTAGAGTTTGGAAACTGATAATCTTTCTCTAATGTTGGCACCGATAGATAGCCTTTTTCTTCCCATTTAGCACATGCCTCTAATATTGCTTGAGCATTAGCACGGCGCTTCGCTATCCAGTCACTCATATGTGCCAATTGAATACGCCCAATCACGCCTTGAATCTCGGTCATGCGCCAGTTGGTGCCAAAGCTCTCATGTAGCCAATTATAGCCGGGCTGCTGCTCGGTCTCATAGACCGCGGCATAGCTTTTGCCATGGTCTTTATAGGCCCACATTTTTCGCCATAGCTGCTCGTCATCGGTGGTGACCATGCCGCCCTCGCCGCCTGTGGTCATGATCTTATCTTGGCAAAAACTCCACGCGCCAATATGACCGATACTACCAACGCTACGACCTTTGTAGCGTGCACCATGCGCTTGTGCACAGTCTTCAATGACATATAAATCATGCCGATCTGCCAGTGCCATGATGCCATCCATATCACAGGGCCAACCTGCCAAATGCACACAGACGATGCCTTTGGTTTTGTCTGTCAATACCGCCGCTATCGACTCTGGAGTGATATTCCCTGTCGCCTCATCAACATCCGCAAAAATGGGCGTCGCGCCTGCATTAACCACTGAGGAGATACTAGCAATAAAAGTGCGCGGCGTCACGATAACTTCATCACCCACACCTATACCAAGTGCCTGCAATGCCGCGTCCAATGCCAAAGTTCCGTTGCCCAATGCAATCGCGTATTTGCTACCCACCCAATCAGCGAATTCCTCTTCAAACTGACGGCATTCTTGCCCTGTCCAATAATTGACCTTGTTGGATAACAATACTTGACTGACCGCATCCGCTTCTTGCTGAGTAAAACTAGGCCAAGGTGAAAAAGGAGTATTTAGCATGCGTTCCTCATCAAAGCGTGTTTTTATCGACGCTATTACCTGTGAATTTACTCATGGTCGCTTCACCATCAGCACTAATACCATCTTTGATAATGACTTTTTTTACTGTTTTAATCAAAATCTTAATATCTAACCATAATGACTGATGATCGACATACCATGTGTCGAGCGTAAATTTTTCATGCCAACCAATCGTATTGCGACCATTAACTTGTGCGTATCCCGTAATACCCGGACGTACACGGTGGCGACGCGCTTGCTCATCATTATATAGCGGCAGATATTCCATCAATAATGGTCGCGGCCCCACCAAACTCATATCACCTTTAATCACATTCCATAGTTCAGGCAGCTCATCGAGACTGCTATTACGCAAGGTCTTACCAAATGCCGTCAAACGCTCATCATCCTCTAAAGGATTACCTTCTATATCGATAGCATCTTTCATCGAGCGAAACTTAATCATCTCAAACGGCTTGCCATTTAGACCAGGGCGAGTTTGTTTAAATATCACTGGTGATCCTAAGTTTTTTTTGACTTTATAAGCCGTAATAGCATAAACAGGAGATAATATTACCAAGGCCGCCGTGGCCGCCGTGATGTCAAATAGTCGCTTTATCATTTTGCAGCCCGCCTTTTGTCGTTTACGCGGTCATCCCTATTACGTAAATAAAAACTTAAATAACTTTGCCACAATTGCTTGCGTTCAAAATTTGCAATGGCCCAGTCTCTTGCATCAGGATATCTTTTTTCAAATTCCTTATCAGTAGCAGCAGCACTGATCGCTTCGGCGACAGACGACATATCCTTAAAATTAAATTTTCGACCACTGATACCTTCTTTGACACTATCCTTTACACCAACGACATCATAGGCAAAAGTTGGAACAGCGCAACTTGCTGCTTCAATAGCGACACTGCCAAACCCTTCACGATAGCTCAAAAATAAATGTAAATCAGCACACTGAAAAACCTCGTGTACATTTGGATTGGCTGGTATATACACACCTCTATTATCTTTGACAACTTTTTCAACGACTACTTTTCCTACGTCGTCTTCACAGTCTCCTATGAACATAAAGTAGACGTTTTCTGCTCTTAGTTTTTCGGATATATACTCAATATCTTTGAAGCCTTTATCATCACAAACTCGTCCTACCACGCAAATCACAAAGGTATTTTCAGGTATCTTGTACTTCTTTCTTAATGCCTCTTGTTCTAGCTGAACCACAGGTTGCAGCAAATCCGTATCGATGCCGTTAAATGAGCCATTATCAATGACAGTTGCCTTACTTTTTTTGAGGATATTTTCTTCTAGGCATACGCTGAGCAAAGACTCAGAAACAAATAAAACCTCGTGAGATAAGCTAAAACTTAATATATCCAGACCCTGAAACACCCTCTTTTTTAAACCTGAGAAATTCTCATAGGCTCTACCCACGCTAAAAGCAATTCGTCTCTTTTGCAATGTAACAGCACTTGCGATACTCCCTAACAACAAGGCTTTAGGCGTTAAATAAACCACCACATCAAAACGATTCGATAGCATATAACGGGTTAAAAGCGCGAGCGACTGAGCATCTTTAAACAAAGATGGCTTACGCTGAAAATTTAAATTAATCACCTTGCCTATTTTGCGCTCACGTAAAATATCTAGCTGCTGTTTATCGCCACCGCAGATTAAGGTGATCTCAACATCCGCGTGATCTCTAATGTATTCAAGCTGATCACGATATAGCACATTAAATGACACCGCATCTGTCATTAGAAAGCATATCTTTAATGTCATTTCAGCACCTCAATGTTTTTTATATATTATTTTATTAGTGACCTTTTATAAATAATATCATTTAGCACAAATACCATTTACCACTGACTGATGATGATTTCTTAGCGTGTCAGATATTGTTAATTTATTTCTTTTATTGGCTATTTTTTGTAATAATCCTATCGAATCTAAAAAAGTGACTGTTGTCAGTTTTGCTGATAATTTCAAATAACCTAAATAACTGTTTCCCTTATATTCACAGTACGTTTTAAAACTGTCTTTATATGATCTGGTTATTTTAGATAACGATAAATTCCCTTCTTCTCTATAATAGTATAATAAATCAGGCAATACCGCTAAATTTAAATCTTGATTTGAGATAGCTCTACACCACAAATCATAATCTTCAGACCTTGGATAATCTTCATTATATTTATTTCGTTCATACCAACTCTTTTTTGCCAAAACAGCAGCATGTACAATAGGATAAGCCGCGGCTATTTCTTTAAATTCCGTGTAAATTTGATCGACATGACGGCAACCATAAACTTTATTAAAATTATCAATAGACACGACACCTGTAGAAACCAAATCATAATTTGGATTTTTTTCTAAAAAACTTAATTGAATCGCTAGTCTATCTGGATGAATGAGATCATCGGCATCCATGCGCGCTATATAATCATAGTTCGCTTCTTCAATAAGCTGATTTAATCGAGCAGGCAGTTTTTTATTTATGCCATCAGCAATGACCCTTATTCTATGATCAGCCTCTTCAAAACGCTTGGCGATGGCCAATGACGCATCAGTAGAGCCATCATCAATTAATATAAGCTCCCATAACTCATGCGTTTGAGCCAATATGGATTTGATAGCGTCTTCTAAGTACGCTTCAGCATTATAAATGGGAATACCAATAGATATATATGTCTGATTTTTCATTAGAAAACCTCAAATATCGGATTGATAATATACGGACTTAAGTTACTAAATCTCGATGTCGTCAAGACAAAATACATGAGAAAAATAACGATACTCGCTATATATAAATAAATATTATTGATTCTTTTTAAAACCATAGGCAGTATCAAAACCAATGTCCATGTAAAATACGCAAGCAGCCTTTGAGGACCTGAAGGACTGGTGCCCAACATCGCTAACGGTATGATAAAAACCACGCCTGATGCATAAAATGTTACTAATTTTTGAAAATTCTTGTCTTTAATTTTATACAGATAACTGACCAAGATGATTAAAATCATGATAGCTGTATAAAAACCAAGCGTTAAAAACCCGCCTGCTTCATCGGATGCTTTCGCATAACCCTCATATCTATCGTTAGTAGAAGAAATATAAGCGACCAATACCCCACTTACTAATAGCGATCCTAAGAATGTTGCCAAAATCTTATATAAGGGCTTTATTCTTAAATTGACGATGAAATAAAATGGAATCATAAACATTGCGGTTACATGGAATAATGAAGCAATTGCACAAATCAGCAGGTATGGAATAAATCGTTTTTCTAACAGATAAGGAATGGCCAAGGTAAAGATCGCCATTGCCAATCCTTGACGCAGTCCATTAAAAGAAAAAGTATAAACGCCTAATGTAATAAATAAAAATACGGAGAACCAATAATTTACGCTGTATTTTTTAATCACTCTAAGATAGCAATAGACAATAATTAAACTGGTAATAACAAGCAGCCAAAAATAATGAGTGGTCATACGTAATAACGCATACTCTAATAACTGATAACCGAACTCAATGTCTTCGTTGAACCTAAAGTACTCGGCATTCAATTGACTGTTGAAATTTCTCGTATAGTTTCCTGTATCCGTACCGACTCGGTAGCTACGAAGGCCTGCAAACAATGTCAATATAATTAGTGGCAGCCAAAAAGACGTACGATTGAGAGATTTTTTCTCCAGTACGATCCAAAAAATAACAAGGCTAAGAACCAGCAGGTATGGAAGCATTTAACCCTCTATAAAAGTAAATGTCGTCAATCTTATATAAATCGGATATGGTGGCAGGTTTACACCGTCTAGTATCTTTTGTACCGTCCAGTACCTATATAATAACTATAGCCTTCCTACCCACCTCGATTTTTTTCTCATTCCTTCCAAACTACCTTGGAACAACTATAGATAAGAAGCAAACACTCCGTCACATATTCAAGTACTTTTGCATTAGTATTTGCGCGTTGGTAGCAGCACTAAATCCATATAAATTCAGCGCTGTGGTTATGTCTTTTTCATTGGGCTTTGGCTGTTTAGGCGCTAATAAGCAATCAACCCAATCCTTGGCTGAGTGAATCGGTAAAAACTGTACTAATCCAAGTCCTAAATCTACTTCAGGTGATACTTGGTCAGAAACCAACGCCTTTAACCCAACTGTTTGGCTCTCGACCAAGACGACAGGGAAACCCTCGTGCAACGAAGGCATGATCATATAGTCGGCGCTGGCCATTAATTCTGTGATATCCGTACGCATCCCCAAAAACTTGACCGTATCTAGGAGTGACTTATCTGCTACTTGTTGCCTGAGCCTCGCCTCCAATGAACCTTGTCCAACAATATATAAGGTAAAGGCGATCTGACGTTTTTTTAACTGCTCAGCGACCTCTAAAGAAAACTGATGGTTTTTAACCTCATTTAGACGACCAACTTGGATGATTTTTAGCCCCTCATCGCCAAATTCTTGGTCGATATAATGTCTTGATTGGTTAGCGACTGTCATCATCTGCTGTATGTCAACAGCATTGGGTAGTAGCCACACGTCTTTTATGCTGCCAAATAGGTAATGTGCCGCTTGTTCACCGCAACTCATTTTATCCGTGGCCAATTTACGATTGGTAATGAACGCCCACTGTTCATATATTTTTTTAACAATATTGGTTTTACCATTACTGGTGCTATGAGAATGTGAAATGCGATGCGGCACGCCAGCACCTTTAGCAGCCAGCAGATGAAAAGCATTGTTTAATAGCATGTGAGCATGAACGATTTGATAGTCAGGGTGTTGTTTAAGGAAGTTTTTAAGCTTCCACATACGCGCTAATGAATGATCCGCTAAAATCGGTATAATCCTACCGCCCAGCGCTATTATCTCAGCATCATAGTCACCGACCTCGTCGGTAAAAGTGATAAAATCAAACTGCATCTGGCTATGATCTATATGGCGATATAGATTCATGAGCATGGTCTCTGCCCCAGCCCGATCCATTTTTCCCACGATGTGCAGCACTCTCTGAATAGTCATCTCTTTACCTATTAAGAAGCCATAAAACCAAACGTATTTCTCAAAACTATTCTGAATCTATTTTCTCTTGACCTTTAACCTTTGCTCTTTTGTCTAGCGCTTGACGAAGCACCTGTAACATAAGCAAGGCAACTTGCGTCGGCATACGTACTATATTACTAATCATCATATTTCTTACGGTCAAATCGCTCTTATAACCCTTTAGTCGTAACGTTTTATCTGCTTTTTTAGCTTGTGCTACTGCAGCTGCTAAATAGTTATTATCTATACGAGTAAGGATACTCCAATGACTTTGTTTAATTTTATTGGCGAGTGTTTTTTTAACCTCATCCGCTTGATAGTCCTCTACTAAACTGATGACTTCTGCGTGGATAACGAAAAGGTCTAATAGTTTTTTATCTGTTGACCCTGTGATCGACGTGCCGCGCTGTCTGTATAGATAACAATCAATGGGCAGGTGATACTTAATCTTAGTAGCTAAGCCAAGATGCCAATGAAAAGGCCAATCTTCGTAGTACAGACCCACTGGGAACTGT
This sequence comes from Psychrobacter sp. UBA6739, assembly GCF_002453835.1. Lineage (NCBI taxonomy): Bacteria > Pseudomonadati > Pseudomonadota > Gammaproteobacteria > Moraxellales > Moraxellaceae > Psychrobacter > Psychrobacter sp. UBA6739. Next base: position 55,879 of record NZ_DKHR01000003.1, on the reverse strand, counting down.
AATGAGGCCGACCGCACTACGCTAGATTTAATAAATTTGAGCCATGCAAAATGCGGTAAGCTAAAATATGAGCCGTCTATTTTGGTTGCCTCAAATGCTAAATTGCTAGCGGGATACGGCAGATCTGTCTCTGTGATTCCATCTTTGAATGGCGTAAAGCTATACGTCACGACCTCTGCATTCGTGCTGAGCGTACAATCCACACACGCTGCCACCAAGCGAGAGTCTATAATGTCATCAGAATCAACGAACATCATGTATTCGCCTATCGCAGACTTGATACCAGTATTACGAGCCGCAGAAAGACCACTGTTTTCATGATGCTGAATGACTTTGATGCGTTCATCCCTGAGATGTGACGCGAGTGCTTGTTTTGAATCATCAGTGGAGCAATCTTCTACAACGATAATTTCAATATTCTGATAAGTCTGCTGCTTGATGGATGCCAAGCAAGCATCGATATATGACGCAACGTTATACACTGGTACGATGATACTCACTAATGGCGTTTCGATAGTCGTCATATCGCTACTAGCGCTTTTTTTAGGTCATCATACTTAGCCATATCAACTGGAGACTCATCCATCGTACCGTGAGGCAGGGACAGAAGGCTATCGATGAATTTTACAATATCAGCAATCTCTTCCAATTCTAAAAACACCAGCCTTGGATGACCGCCTAACCAGTCCAACTGCGTCTGTCTTATCTTATGATTGGCGTTCGGGAGTACCAAGCACGGCGTACCCGATAGCAGACATAAAATCATGCCATGCAGACGGTCAGTCACGACCAATTTTGCAGCACGAAACTGGCTAAGCTTGTCAGTCAGTAATTTTGTGCAATGTGCCTCATCGAGTTGCGAACCACCAGCATGTGTGTCGGTCTTTTCAATCTGATAGCCAGTATCTGCCAAGGCTTTGTCTATCATGGCGTATTGCTCAGCTGATAGTGCGGCTTCTTTGTCATCTCGTAAGCAGCGCAAAATACCTGAAGGCGCTAAGCAATCTGTCGTACCCAGCACTGTGGCATTCGCGCTCATCACAATATCTGGTACGAGACCAATATGCACATTACTGTAGTCAGCAAAAAGCTCGATGAGTTTTGCCGCTGTTATCGACTCTCTGGCAAAAACATGTATATCTGGATGCTTGGCGTAGACTTTCACAATACGCTGCAAGGCACGTTTAGATTGAATAGAATCATTCCAATCTAGTGTCTGAGGAAAACAAACGATACGATTGGCAGGAAATGACTTGATGACTAATTGGCGCAGCTCCTCAATATCAGGATACGTGCCACCCATATTACCGCCGCCGATGATAGTAACGATATCCGTCTCTTTTATTTGCTGTTTAATTGAATTGAGCACAAATCTGGTTTGACTGATAGCCACACTAACAACATCATAATCCGTCAGCACACGTTGCAAATACTGCTTTTGCGCGTGAGAAATAGCAATATCACCAATATTGCCATAGTCGGCGGCAAGAAAAATAAAGCACCGTTTACCAGTTGGTAACGGTAAACCTCTCGCCCCCATATAAGCGGCTAAGTGTTTTTTTAATCTGAGCGGAACGAGCTTTTTTATAGCAGCAATATTCATTTTTAATGCTCCCTTATTCGTTTCTCATTAACAGCTTCTTCACCCACATACGACGCCTTGAGCCAACAGGAAACAATCTATTCAAGTTAGGAGGCGGTTTACGTTTGAGTGCTTTTTCAATGTATGGCAGCCATTCAAGACCTCTACCCGTCTTAATCATCTCATGACGAATTAACTTCCAATCTATGCTAACAGCCCTGCCCTTTAGAGCCATTGATTTAAAAAGTGATGAGTCCATGGGCTCGCTAAAACATTGAGGGTTATCTATACCTGCAACCAAAAAATTGAGACGCGTCCTAACACATTTCTCACAGCGACCGCAGTTACTATCATGCTTATCTCCAGCCCAACAGACACGTAAATTCTCTATACCTAATGGCCATTCTGCAAGCGCTTGCAGCTTCTCTGACCGACTAAAACCTGCACCATCATGAATGAGCCTAAAGTCGCCAGAACTTAGCAGCGGGTCAGTGATTGGGTGTGAACCCCAAGGACTAATTAATACATCATAAGAATCACCACTACCAATGAGCCCAATGCCTGCATATCGTTTTAAGCCACATAAGACCGAAGCGATAGCAGCAGCATGATAGTCTTCCCAGTTGATATCCCAAAGTCCCCGAATATTTGTCTCAACTGGCAATAGCTCGATATTGATATCTGCGAGTGTGTTTGCCGCTGTTTTTGCTGCACTGGCAAAGCCTTTTGTATCCTCTAAAGGTATATCAAAGCCATGCACAAAAACCCCTGCTTTAATATTTCGTGTGGCGTATCCTGCTCTGCCTGTCGCATGACGATAAGCGGTAAACTGAGCATCAACGCCACCAGAAAATGCAGCGATAGCACCATCTATATGGCCGTCTTGTTCTCTTATACGATCTACTTTTATATCGATCAAAAAATAACGCTCTGGTAACCATTTATTCCAAACATACTGTAGCTCTGTCAGGTTGGCTAATAGCTCATGCGACACGCTACCATGCACATGAATGGCTGCTCGCATCTGCATCGCGGGCAACAATGTGGCCAGTAAATAAGCATCACAATCATCGTCTTCTGGCATTGGCAAGTTCGCTGGATATACAAACCACAATGCCTTCTCAGTCATTTGCCCGCTAGCTGTTGTCTGTTGCAGCAAACAACAGCGCTTTTGACCCTTTTCATCACTGCGTAAAGGCTGAGGCAACAAATCAATATTAAGCATATTTTTTCACCTTTGCTTTAGACCAAGACAGTTGAAGAAAAACCAGCGTCATAACATACCAACGCCGTGAAAAACATAAAATCAATACACGAATGCCGCGTGCTGGATGCCGTTGATAATAATGCGGCAAACAGTTCTGATAAACGAAAGACTGGCGTATTTTAACTAGCTCTGCACGACGTTTTTTCATATCGATATGCGCCAAATTATTAAGTAAATATGGCAGCATATGCTCGACATAACTACGAGCAAAGTCCGATAATAGCACTTGCTTTTCAGTAGCACTGATCGACCAATCATGTATCCTGACTCTGGCTGTATAGTCCGCTTCAATGGATTTCAAAAGCCCTGATTTGTATTGTGAGCTTGTTATTGAGGTCGCATTTTCATAGTAGTTGTATGGACAGTCTGGCAGCACCGATAAACGATTCGCTTTGCTTAGACATGCGATATTAAAAATACCATCCTCACCAAATTTGACGTCACTATCAAAACGCAGCTCTGCAATTAAATTTTTGCTATACACCTTGGTGCAGGCGTACCAATATATATGTCTATTCTCTGTCACTCTCAGTTGTAGCATTTCGATATCTTGCCGTGAGTATTCTGCCGCACTATTAGGACGCTCAATAACAGAGCCATCCAGCATCATGCGTTTATGACCAAATGCCAACATCTCGACATCTCGATCTACAGCTTTTTCAAAGACAAAATCAAAATACCAATTATCAATGGTGTCATCCGCGTCTATAAAAACGATGTAATTGCCGGTTGCGATATCGAGCCCAGTATTACGAGCCTCTGCCACGCCTGCATTTTTTTGATATTTCACCGTAATCCATGACCTAGCATTTGCCCAGCTATGCAATAGGCTAGCAGTATGATCTTTAGAACCATCGTCAATGACTATCAGCTCAATGTCGTGACTCTTTTTCGCAACGTCAATACTGTTGATGCAACGATCAATAGTAGCAGCGGCATTAAATGCAGCGATAATAACTGAAATCATAGTGAGCCTCTGAAGTTGAGACTTCTCATACATATCCTTTGTGACATTCAAAGCAGTCAAAAAACGTACCTACTGCTTCACTTCATCGATATGAACAAGACGCCGAAAAGCGACATAAATGATAGATAAACTGAGCAAAACCCCAACAAATGAGAAAAGGGCAATGGCTATCATATCTGACTCAAAAACGTAAAAACCTACATACAGCGCTGCAGCACGAAATACCACTGCAAACACTTCTCGAATCAAAAGGAATCGCTGTAAACGTAATGCTGGCAATGCCGCAGTACTCGCACCAGACACTAAGCTGGTCAAAAGCCAAATAGACAGCCACTGCGAATAACTACCTGCTAATGCCCACTCTGCACCGAACACTAAAGAAAAAAGATAATCACCAAAAACGAACACCGTACCGAATGGCACAATACCAACCACCAATAGAATCAACGTTACTTTTAATAAAAATTGATAAGCCTCAGATGAATTTGCTGTGATGGCACGCGTAATTTTAGGATAGAAAACCTCTCCAACCGCCTGACCTAACAGCATCGCGGGTGCACCAAGCACAAGAACAGCTAATGAATACTGCCCTGCAGAAGAGGCACTAAATAATGACGCTAACAAGATAGTTGGCAACCCTACTGAAGCCGCATTCAGGATACTTTGTGGCATACGATATATCGCAAAATCACGCTGCGATATGGCGGCATGTCGAACACCCTTAGTACCAAACCAATGACGGACATTTAATACACCTACTCTAGGTACACGAAGCATCTGCATGATAAAGTTTGTGAGCTGCCCTGCTATCGTCAATAAAATAAGTAACATCCCTGAAGGTGCTAGCATACCGCCTATCAGCTTACTACTATCTGTCACAAACTTGCTTTCCACATAAGCCCGAGCTTTCGCTTTAAATAAGCCCACTCTAATAGCAGACTGATCAGCGACAGAAAGAAAAGCACCGACTAATAGCGTTAATGGTATGAGATATAGCATGTTTGGCGTACTTTCCATACCCATCCAACTTGCCAAATGAAACTTACCGACATAGACAACAATGAATGAGAGGACAGCTATAACCACACTGAGCAATATAGACAATCGGGCAATGGCCGCAGCATCCTCGTCACTGTCTGGCATCACGATTGCATTTGCATAGCCCATAGTGGCAATCGGAGTAATAATACTGACGATAGCAGTAAAGGCAGCAGCGATACCGAAATCCTCAGGTCTGTACAGTCTGGTGAGAAATGGCATAAAAATCATGGCGATGGCCTGTCCAGCAGCAATCCCGCCACCGACCATGACCACATCTCGCACAAAGTGACTGGTTTTCAACCTGTTTATTGTGCTCTGTATCGATGAAAATACTCCAGAGCTCATGACATATTGTCCAATTTAGTGACTCACAGAACTTGTAAGGAATTTATGACAGCGCGCCTCTCTCTATTAACCCATTTCATCTGTCAGTGTGGTATCTACTTTCTCTACCTCGCCATCTTTATCAGACCCTTCTCGGTAACCTTCGACAAAAAACTTAAACTGTGTTTTTAGCCAGACCACATCCTGCTGCTTTGCTTTTTCTGCAAATTCAAATAAAATATTTTCGATATCTTGCAAAGGAAAGCTGTGCTCCATTGCTTGCATAATCAATGGATGAAAAGTAGGTTCGATATTGTCTTCACCAATGATTAACTCCTCGTAGAGCTTTTCACCCGGTCTCAAGCCAGTAAATACGATTTCGATATCGCCATTGGGATTGCTATCATCTTTTAGCTCACAACCTGTCAAACGAATCATACGTTTTGCCAGATCAACAATTTTGACGGGCGCGCCCATATCAAGCACAAACACTTCACCACCGAATGCCATCGCACCTGCCTGAATAACCAAACTGGCCGCTTCTGGAATCGTCATAAAATAGCGTGTGATGTCTGGATGAGTGATGGTGATCGGACCTCCTTGCTCAATCTGTTTGGTAAATAACGGCACCACAGAGCCTGATGACCCTAAAACATTGCCAAAACGCACCATGCTAAAACAAGTCTGACTGTTACTTTGGCTCAATCCTTGGCAGACCAACTCAGCCAAGCGTTTGGACGCTCCCATGACATTGGTAGGTCGCACGGCTTTGTCAGTAGAAATCAGCACAAAAGTCTCAACGCGAGCCTGTATCGCAGCACGGGCACAATGGTAGGTGCCTTTGGTATTATTGATGGTGCCCTCAAAGGGATTGGACTCAACAATAGGCACATGCTTATAGGCTGCAGCGTGATAAATCGTTTTTATATGGTTTTTTTCGAATATATTGATTAATTTTTTTTCGTTACTGACACTGCCGATAATGCTAATAATCTCAATATTTTGATAATCAGCATTCGCTGTTTTTAGATTACCAAGTTCTTGATCTATAGTGTATAAAGCATACTCAGACTGTTCATATAGCACCAAGCATTTAGGCTTATTTTTGATGATTTGCCGACACAGCTCACTACCGATTGAACCACCTGCCCCGGTAACGAGAACATTTTTGCCCGTGATATTTTTTTGTAGCAACTCCGCAACAGGTTCGACCGTTTCTCGTTCGAGCACATCTAGTATGTCAACGGGTCGTATATGACTGACGGTTACTATCTCATCAGCAAGCTCACGTAAGCTTGGCAAGTCTTTTATCTTAACGGAGATACCTGACAGACTGTCCATAATCTGTTTTTTACGAGCACGGCTCATAGAGGGCATGGCTAAAATCACCTGCGCCACATTGAGTTTTTCTATCAACCACGGAAGCGCGTGAGCCGCATATATTTGTTTGCCATGTAAATAAGCCCCAGTAAGCTGCGGATCATCATCGATATATGCCACCACATTGTACTGATAAGAATGCCTCAAACTTTCTAGCAACTCTCGACCAGCTTCTCCTGCACCATAGATAATCACGTTGTCACAACAGGCATCTGGACGACGGCTTTGACCTGCACCCTGTAGACGTTTCAGTAACGCGCGGATCATGAGCCTACTATTCCACAGCCAAATAAAAAATAGAAATAAAAATATAACGGGGGCTGAGCGCGGTATTGTCGCTGATGGGCTCAAATAAATGATGACTTGATAAACAATAATAAGTAAAAAAAACAGTTGCAGCACACGACCCATCACTGCATCAAAAAACCCTCGAGAGGCGCTGCGATAAAAACCAATAAGATATAAGCTAGCAACCGGCACGAATGCATAAAAAGCCAATGCTGCAAGACTGATATGAGAGGCCATATACCCTTGTCGTAGCATCAATGCCAATAATAGGCAAAAGATCGACATGGCAAAATCTATACTAAATAAGAGGGTACTTTTAGTCAGGCGTGGTAATGACAATAAATACAGAGCCATACGCTTCGACCATTGATTAAAACCACTGGACGATTGATAAGCATTGTTTGACTCTGTTTTTATAAACATAATATCCACCCAATTAAGTTGGTTTGCTTATGAGCGACAACCACGCAAACTAGCGGTTATCTCCATAGGCATAATGATAATGGTAGCTATATTTATCCATAAGACCCTGCTGTACATCATTGAGAATAATGCCATCTACTTGTACATTGGCTTTATTCATTTGCTTGATCGCATAAACCAGCTGCCCTTCTATTGAATGATTAAACTTCGTAACGATGAGTACTTTGTCTGCATGTTGCGCAAGTACCATAGCATCTGACGCCGCCAATATCGGGGGTGAGTCGATGACAATATAATCGTATTGAGTTTTTAATTCTGCCATCAAATGATTGAATTTTTCGCCCATCAATAAGGAGGTGGGATTATGCGGTTGCCGTCCGCGCGGTATGAAATCAATCAACTCCATACCAGTGGGGTGAATAAAGCTTTCGACCCCTAAGCTAGGAACCTCACTGTCTGATCGAGTACCATCAATCGGAGAAAAATGCTTTTTATCCTGCAACAAATAATCGGCAAGACCATCATGTTGGCTCATATTAAACATTTTATGCAGCTCACCTAAGCGCATGTCACCATCTATGACCAAGACTTTTTTGTTGAGCTGGGCAAATACCTCTGATAAATTGGCAGCGATAAACGACTTGCCCACACCAGGGCTCTCCCCAGTAATCAATATGACTTGCGCGGGCTGCCCGACCGCTGTCCCCATTGGCATACCAAACATCAAATTGGTTCTTAAGCTTTTGATCGCCTCATAACTCAAACTACTGTGATCAACATGAGCGAGCATGCGAGGGGTGGTATTCTTCTTTTTACTCAACCTCGACAGTAAGGGTGAGCGTGGAATCGTTGCGATGACAGGGATGCCCGTTGTGACCTCTAAATGCTCTGGATCTTTTACGACATTTCTAACAAGGTTCTTCAAGAGCACCATCATCACCCCAAACATCATGCCTATCAATGTGGTCAGCATCAGGATTTGTAGTTTATTTGGTGCAATGGCATTAAAGGTGCTGGTCGGTGAATCGATAATACGGGCATAGCCGATTTGACCAGCCTTGACGATTTTAAGTTGCTCATAGTTTTTGAGCAGCGTCAGATAGATTTCTCGATTGATGGCGGTATCTTCTGACAGCTTTAAAAACTCTCGCTGTATTTCAGGGAGACCTGCAATGGTATTGTCTATCTCTCTTATTCTATTATTCAGCACTTTGAGCTGTTCATTAATTTGAATGACCAGTGGATGTTCTTCGGTGTAATAAGTAGTTAGGTCTGCTTTTTTGAGTCTAAGCTCATTGAGCTGCTCCTCAATGCGCGACTTCTCATTCAATAACAATTCAGCTTCTTTACCCACATCAATCGTGCCATATTTTTTACGAAAGTCATTAAACAGTGCTTCAGAAGTCTCTAATTTTTCTTTTAATAGAGGTATCTGCGTTTCCATAAAGGCAAGTGTTTTGGTCGTTTCTTCAGAGCCACGAGATTGGTTTTGATCGACGTAGGATTGGACAATCTGATTGAGTATAGTCGTGATTTGCTCTTGGTTGGGACCCGTCATCGACAGCTGAATAATCCCCGTTTTTTGACCTTTTTCTTCAACGGATAAGGCGCCGTTGATAGCGTCAGTCGCAGCCTTTATCGTCTGCTTACTAATATTAATTGGGTAACCATCAGCAGGTAACTCTGTGACAGTAATATTAATCTGACCGTCCAACCCTTTGAACTGATGCGCCTGACCAAGCTGACCTTTAAATTCATCAAACCCATTGCTCAAAACAAACCCTGTAGCAGATTTTGTTAGTGTAAAAGGTTGGTTCAAGTACGCTGGTGATACATCAAATTGGCGGACTTTCACTATGCCATTTTCGGTATCAAGTGACACATCATCCGGTGTATTTAATTGCGTGTAAGTACGATTGCTTTTTATTCTATCAAGATGACCAATATTGGGATCTGTTAGTTTAATGCGCAGGTGCAATAGCTCAACCACTGGCTGCAATATCATACGTGATCTTATCAGCTCTGCTTCTGTCTCCGCTTTGCTGACTTCTGCACCGACCAAATCTGAGATACTCGCGCCAAGTGCCTCTATTCCTTGAGTATTTTCTTCAATCTGTATCAGCGCATCTGATTTATAGATGGGATTCACATAGCGGGTATACAAAAGCCCTAGTAAAAGCCCCAATATCGCCATGAGAGCAATGATTTTCCAGCCACGTAACAATACTAAAACCAGCGCCATTAAATCGATGTCGTCATTGTTTTTTTCGCCCGTAGACGTTGATAGGTCTTTTGAATCCATATTATTCATAACCATATACTCATCGCTCAATGTTGATCGTTTAATAGCATTCGCTGAACTTCAACGCTCTAATCGATGGCGCGTCGCTAATCTTGTCAGTCCATTGTTCAAGACTATCGATAATATCTTGTCTACTCTTTTCAAATGCTGAATCATCCTGCTGATAAGGGTCAGCAATATCTTTATCAAGCCAATGCCCTATTCGAAAGGTTTTTCCGCGACAGTGCGGCCACTGACTTTCAATCCATTTGGTTTGGCTGGTTGTCATCGTCAAAATTAAATCTGACTGACTGACTAATGCTTCATCAATTTGCTTGGCGATATGAGCACTGATGTCTATATTATGAGTGGCCATCAATGCAACCGCTTTGGCATCAGCTGCGTGACCTACGAGCGCTGACAGACCAGCAGAGTCGATGTGTTTTTCTGGGTAATATGCCGTTAATATGGCAGCGGCCATCGGGCTGCGGCATATATTGCCAACACAAACGACCAAGATCTGATCAAACGCTCCCATCACTGACTCCTATATCCCTGAAATCACATTGATTGCTGATGTTGAAGGCAGTATGGCGCTGATAATACGATTCCAGCGCGCCAAGCCAGTTGGGTCAACATAAAGAATGTCATTGGCTTGCATGTCAAAACGACTGGCCAAGGCAAAACTCGTAATGCTCTGCATGTCGACATAATAAATATTGGTGTATTGATACTTTGGATTATCCCGAACGATATATACTTTGGCGGCGTTGGCCGTATTAGAATTCAATCCATTTGACTCACCCAGTACATGCGCTAGGCTCAGCCCTTGCTCAGGAATAGCAACGGGCTCAATTTTGCCAAATTCTCCCAATACATAGACCTTATTGCGGCTTTGGCTATTGACATGAATAGCATCGCCGTCTTGTAAGTATATTTGATTGGCAGACAGCCCCATTTGATTCAATGATTGGATACCGAGCTTGTAACTTTTGCCTTGACGGTTTAATACGATATGGTTTGAATCACCCGTATCAGTCGTACCACCCGCCATAGAAATAGCACCATATACTGAGATGGGCACATCTGCGATAACAAACTCACCAGACTGCTTGACCTCACCATCCACAAAAAACTTACTACCACGGTAGTTGATGATTTTGACCTGAGGATCTGAGTATTTGAGATAGCGTTGAAGCTTGCTTTGCAAAGTGGCAGTGAACTGCGGCACACTGAGACCGCTGGCTTTGACTCTCCCTATTAAGGGGAATTGTATAAACCCTTGCTGGTCAACGGTCAGACTAGACGTTGAGGCATTAATATCTGGATAATTGGTCAGGATAATATTGAGAACATCCCCTTTAGCAATGCCATAGCTGACACGCCCAGATGTTTTTACTAAATGATATAAATCTCGATCAAGGATGACGGCTTCTTTAGCTGGTAGATTAGCCAAACTCAAAGGTTGAATATAGAATTGTAAACCGTTTTCTGCAGTGAATGTCCCTGACTCAGGTAATTTTCCAGACTGAAGTCCTGAATTTATTGTGCAACTGCTGAGCAATACTGTCAGCAATAAGCAAGATGCACTCGCTATTAAGGAGCGCTTTTGTACAGAAATGAAATATTTATAAACCATAACAGTTACTCATATTTATATTCGTGAATCAAAAATAAGTGCCTTGCTGCTATCAATATATTCATAAAAAAGGATGTATTTAATTTAATATACACCTAAACTATACAGAACGCAATATTTAAAAACATTGATGTAAGAACATTCTTTTTAGCTAATTTATTTTACGTAAACCCTTTTCAAAAAAGGCGTATAGCGCATATCGATAAACACGAAAAGACAGAAAAATCTAAATCGGAAGACACATTAAAAGTTGTTAGCAGTATTTTTTAGGGTTCATGCTGCCGAAAATAGAAATTTGGTATTGGTTATGTTGCTTAGCTGATCTTAAAAATATTCAAAAAAATCCCTGTTTTATTAAAAATATAAATATAAGCATTTGTGTGCAAATATCTTATTTTTATAACACCCTAATCAACTTTTATTTTAGAAATCCCTTTTAATCTAGCAAACTTTCTTTTATTAATACAAAACGATAAATTGATACCGTTTGTAGAGACTCGTTTGCGTGCTAAAGTCATCAAAATAGCGTAGAATAGACAATCTAATTTTTTACATTGAGAAATGTAAACCCACCGACTCAAGGACATGATTATGAAAGATGAAAAATTACAGAAAGCCCTCGCCCGTATGGGTCTTGGCTCACGCCGTCAAATGGAAGAAGTCATAAAATCAGGGCGTGTTACTGTGAATAACGGACCTGCGACCATTGGTGATCGCGTCGAGCAAGGCGATGAGATTCGTGTTGACGGTCGTCAGATTAAATACACCTCTGAAAACGAAAAGCGTCGCCGTGTTATCGCTTACTACAAACCTGAAGGCGAAGTCTGCTCTGCTAAAGATCCAGAAGGCCGTCCAACCGTTTTTGAGCGTTTACCAAAACTGACTCATGATCGCTGGGTGATGGTTGGTCGCTTGGACATCAATTCAACTGGGCTATTATTGTTTACCAATGATGGTGAGATGGCGCATCGCTTGATGCATCCGTCTGGCGAAGTCACTCGCGAGTACGCAGTACGTGTATTGGGTGAAGTGACGCCTGAAATTGCACGTGCATTGACGGCTGGCGTTATGCTAGAAGACGGTCTTGCAAAGTTTGAAGATATCAAAGAAGGCGGTGGTGAAGGCGTCAACAAGTGGTATCACGTCCAACTAAAAGAAGGTCGTAATCGCGAAGTACGTCGTTTGTTTGAATCACAAGGCCTGAAAGTAAGCCGTCTACTACGCACGCGCTATGGTACGATTGCTCTACCAAAAGAGCTACGTACTGGTCGTTTCTTAGAACTCGACAGAAAAGACATCAATACGTTGACTGATTTAGTGAGCTTGCGTCCTCGTTATGGTACGGGTCTGCATGGTGCAGCGAAAGAGAAGCAAGAGCGTATTAGAAGCAAGCCGCTTAAAGCGCGTCGCGCTACTGACAGTCGTAGCGATAGCCGCAGTGGTAGCGACAATCGTAACAGCAGCGCGAAGCCTAAAAGTAGTGCTAGCCCTGCCAGCCGTGGTACGCGCAATACTCGTGACCGCAACGACAAGCGTTAATCGCCTGAATGTAAAATGTAGTGTGACTTTGAATCTTCAATAGTTTTAAAGTAGACCACAAAAAAGCTGCCAATGATTATTCATCATTGGCAGCTTTTTTATATAAGTTTTACAAAGAGTCGTTGTCAACCTGACGACTTATATTTAGCTATCGTGGCTATTAATATAATTCCTCATTACTCGTAGCTCTTGCAACTGCTGACTTTCCATTTGTTCTAATAATCTATCTAGACGCTGCTCAATATTATTAAAGACCTGCTGTAATAACTGATTGGCTTCCGCCTTTTTTTCATTATCCGCATTATCAGCACTTATATTAATATTCGCTAGATGATGATGACTGGCAAGCATTTCAGGCAGCCTAGTGTGCAACATCTTATTCAATACAAACTGTTGCTCGGTTGCGGCAGGCGTTTTATGCTGAGCTTGTAATGATTTTTGATACACTTGATAGCGGGTAACTTTTTCATCGATACGTTTTAATTGGCGCAGCTGTGGCTCTGACAAATTTTTCAGGTGTTTTTTATTTAAATTTAGTTGCTGCCAACTGAGTTTGGACAATGACAACGGTGCATCATAATCCTGATAAGTGAGTACACCTGGCGAAATACCGACCGCTTTATGCAGCGCATGCCAGCCTTTTTTACCCAAATAAAAGGTGGTGACGGTCGTTACAATGCCAATGCCTATTAAGATGCTCATATACCCTTACTCTTCATCGTTTAATCACACCACTTTGCCTTTACAGTTTAATATTCTCAGCACTCACATTCTTACCAGTTGCGCCAGTTGGATCTTCAATCGCTTTAATTTCTATATTAGCACTACTGACACTACTAACATTGCTATCGAGCTTTTGCATATCTGTCGTAGTAGCAGGATTATTAAAGCGTTTTTGTAGATAGCGGTTGGTCGCGAGCAGCTTTTGACCATCTTGATGATAAGAGGCATTCAATAAATCATCAAACTGAGTATTAATGGTACGCAATACATCTAATAGCGCTTCTTTTCCAGTCACATTAGAGTGCTTAATTTTGGTCGTGTCAGCGCGCGCGCCCTCCCCCACATCTAAGTCGTGCAAGCGGCGATAGTCAGTCACAGCAAGTGGCACATGTCTGTCCATTAGGTTTTGAATCATAATGTAGGTTTCATTGACCGTGTCTTTATCGTCTATCTTGCCATCATTATTGGTATCGCCATAAATGACTCGCAGCTTCTCCCCTTTTTCATTGATTTGGTCGAGTGCTGTTTTGACTTCAACAGGCAAGCTTTTTTCTGGGATGTAACCCAATTGCGGCATCGCTTTGTACTCAAGCATCTTAGGCGCAGTCATTTTTTTGATACCACGATACCCAAGATATAACCCAGCGACTGGTAACACTCCATATAAAATGAACATGACAAACATCGCAGTAACTTGAGTCATTAGAGTATCCTAATTGTTGAATAAAATGGCTTGGCTAAATAGCTTGGTAAATTTCTTATTATTCTAAATAAGATAGATAGTTATTATTAAACAAAAAAATAAGGCTCTATTAAAGCCCTATATTGTTATGCATTACGTCGCTTGTGTGAAAACCATGTTAGGGCGTGTCCCCAATTTAATCACAGCTCTGAATTATGTTAATTTTATAATGCCAATTAACAGCCATTATCTATTAGTAATTAACTTTTTGTCCGGCTTTTGACATAACGGTGCGTTGAAGCCAAACGATTCATCACCGTTTGATGCAGCTCGTCTAACAATTCATCAAGCTCATAATCAATCTCTAAAAACAAATCCGTCAGCATGTCACCTGCCGTCATTTTTCCTTGCACCATATTGTTTTTGGTACGGTGCGGGCTAAAACGCTGTAATTGCTCATAATGATGTAGCGCTTCTGGAATGCTCTCTGACACCAGCTTATCGATGACAAATTGGCGTTCATTATGTTGCTGTTGCTGCTGTTCGTTGAGCTCACTGCTCCACTCACGATAGCGTTTTAACTTACCATTGATACGGTCTAGTATCGCAACCGCCTCGATGGGCATGGCGTTTAGGGTGGCTTCATCGACCACATCAACAAGCTCAGTCATAATCGGGCAGCGTCCATGTTTGAGATACCATAAAGTATCGGGGTCAAAAGGTGGTCTATTGGTCGGGCGCATCTGAGCGCGATTGGACAGGTAGCGATCAGTCAAAGGTGTCGGCGTTCTGATATCACTCACTTGCGCCAAAGCATCACAAATACGTTCGCTGCGCTCAGGCGGCGTCAGTACAGAACGCTGACTGACAGCTTGATCGTTTTTATCATTGTTTGTACTATTATTATCAGTCACCTCTATATCTTGACTGATAGCCATCTCCTGAGCATTTTTGGCTGCTAGCGTTGGCAGGTCATCTTGAGCTTGCCCAAATGACTTTAGCATTCTTGTCAGACTTACCACCATGACCTACCTTGCCCCTCGTCCCGTGCACGCTTATTGCGCTCGTATTGCATAGATTTATCCAATAGCGTATCTTAACAGCTTTTTACCGCGCTGCCAGTAAGCAAAATGTCAACACCTCTCATCCGCCCCATGCTAAGCACACTATTATGAATGCGACCGACTACACCTCTGGATTCTTACTTGGGCTATCGCTCATCATCGCGATTGGCTCACAAAACGCCTTTGTACTCAAACAAGGACTCAAACGCGAGCACATATTTTTTGTCTGCTTATTTTGCGCGGTCAGTGATGCGCTATTAATCTCTGCTGGCGTTGGCGGTTTTGGCGCGGTCACGGCGCAATATCCGCAAGTGGTCAATATCGCAAAATTCGCTGGCGTCGTATTCTTGCTAGGCTATGGATTGCAGAGCTTATATGCCAGTGTGCGCGTCACACATGCACTCACCGTCGAGGGACAAGTCGTCACTAGCTTAAAAAAAGCCCTGTTATTATGTTTTGGCTTTACTTGGCTTAACCCACACGTCTACTTAGATACATTGGTACTCGTTGGTATGGTTTCAACGGGTGCTAGTAGTAAGCTGGCATTTGCAGTCGGTGCAGTCAGCGCCTCATTCTTTTTCTTTTTTGCGTTGGGTTATGGGGCGCGATTACTCAAACCATTATTTGCCAAACCAAAAGCGTGGAATATACTCGATGCTTTGGTAGGGATACTGATGTTGTATTTGGCGTGGCATTTGTACCAAAGTTAAAAACAACGATAAAGGCAAAAATAGGTGATAGACTAAACCATTAACACAGCCCCTACATATTAATATAAGAATAAAAAAAGCCAAACACCTTGTATAAATGCGTTTGGCTTTTTGAAATCTGACACTTTTACTATTTACGATACTTTTTTACGCTTTTTAGGCTTAACAAAGGTTAAGTTCAAAAAATGCTCAAGCGAGTCATCAAGGACGTCCAACCAAGGCTCTGGCAACTCAGGCGATAGCGTGCCTGTTAACGTAGAGCGATACGCCTTTTCTCTAAAGGTCATGATATTATCGGCTTTGTCTTTTTGCCACTCTTTTAAGATTTCACCCTGTTTTTCAACTGCAAATTCTGGATAATCGGTCGCATTGGTTAAATCACGAATATAAGCGGCTTGAAAGTCGATTGAATCGCTGACCGTCACGCACTTCGCGTAAGTTGCCAACCACTTTTTCTCATCTGCTTCACGGTGTACCAATTCAGGCAATTCGATATCGCCCATCATCACATCGCGTGCATACCATGCTTGAGCGTCAAACATATTAAAGGTGAAGTACTGATCCTGCATACCTAAATAAATGAGCTTTGGGTTTGGCTGCCAAAAAATCCCTTTGTGCAAGTTGGCTGGATATAAGCAGTTATGCGTTTGCAGACGTAACTCATCGGGCATAAAGGGGAAATGAAATAGATAACCGGTACACATAATAATGGCATCAAATTTTTGGCTGCTACCATCGGCAAAGTGCGCCACATCTTCTTCAAAATGGGTGACCAAAGGCACTTCTTTGATACCCTTTGGCCAATCATAGCCAAGCGCTTGCGTGCGATAGCTGATAGTGACTGATTTGGTACCATACTTATAACACTGCGTGCCAATGTCTTCGGCTGAATAACTACTGCCGATGAGTAAAATATCTTCGTCTTTGAATTCTAAGGCGTCACGAAAATCATGCGCGTGCAGAATGCGACCGGGGAAAGCTTCTAACCCTTCAAAGTAAGGCATGTTGGGCGTGGAAAAATGACCCGTCGCCACGACGACATAATCAAACTCTTCCACTTCTTGCTCATTGGTTTTATGATTCATCACCGTCACGGTGAATTTTTGCGTCTCATCATCAAATGATACCCAACGTACTGGGCATTCAAAGCGGATGTATTTTTGGATATCTTGTTTATCGATACGCCCCATAATGTAGTCTTTTAGGACTTCACGCGGTGGGTATGAGGGGATCGCTTCACCAAAATGCTCGTCAAACGAATAATCAGCAAATTCTAAGCACTCTTTGGGACCATTGGACCACAAATAACGGTACATACTACCGTGAACAGGCTCACCATTTCTGTCTAATCCTGTGCGCCAGCTATAGTTCCACATGCCACCAATAGCGTTTTGCTTTTCATAACACACTATCTCAGGTAAGTTTTTTGCACCAGCCAATCGAGCCGCTTCGAAAGCGCGTAATTGTGCTAAACCACTTGGACCTGCACCTAAAATAGCAATTCTTTTATTACTCAAGACTAACTCCTATGATAATAGTTGTCTGTCCACTGTAACATATTTTTATGAATGGTGTTTTTTCGAATACTTTTGGTGATTAATTAGCCATAGCTTAAGACATGACTATTCTCCAAAAATGGCTTCTAACCGAATCTTTGGTTTTTAAATTTGATATGAGTTGGCACATGCTTTTCATTAGGGCGTATTAAACATGCATAAATCAGCACTGTCAGTGCTAGGGTTGAATACTCAACACACCCATTGAGGAATAAGTCAAAAAACTGACGGACAAACATAAGGTAGCAGCGTCATTACACTAAATCAGGAAATAAAGTGCGTAAGCCATTAACGATAATTTCGATAGAAACTGCCGCCAATAACATCCCCATAATTCGGCTCATGATGTTCAATCCAGTATCACCCAGCAAGCGACTGATACGACCTGCCGCCATCAATGCTAGATAACAAAACAGACTGATAAATAAACCAGCAATCAATATGGCAGATACTTGCAAAATACCAGAGACTTGTGAAGAATAAATAATCACCGTCGAGATACCACCTGGTCCAATCATCATTGGAATAGCGATAGGCACAACTGCTGCAGCCATGGTGGGCGGCGCGTCTTGCACATGGTCAACATCGAAGTTTTCTTGATCAGGCTTCACGGGATTACCGTCGCCATTCATCATATTAAGAGCAATCAAAAACACCAAGATGCCACCTGCCAGCTGAAACGAGCCGATAGAAATACCAAGTGCTTTTAGTAATGTCTCGCCTGCTACCGTAAAGAAACTAATAGTGATAAAAATCGTCAAACAAGCAACACGCGCCACTTTACGTCGATTATTCATCGAATAACCACGGGTCAAATCCAAAAATAACGTCAAAGCGCTAAAGGGATTAATCAGTACCATAAAGGCTAAGATTATCTTGATGATTTCAGTATTCACTGAGCGCTCGCTTGTCTATTAGTCAAATCGGGCAAAAAGATAAGGTCATCGTGCGAGTGCAACGATGACCCAATAGATGGTTAACAATAACTTTGTAGCTTATATTGTATCATAGGCAGATAAGCTAATTAAATCATTAACTTTGCTTACCTTTCTGGCAGCAGACTATCGACGAAAATAGAGGCTAAACATTGACATATCAGCCACTATTTGGCGGGTAAAAAACCTCATAAAGCCTAATCGCTAAAATAGGTATGTGAAGACAGGCAGGTAAAGACAGCCATGTTGAAAATCATGCGCTAAAATCAAGACCGATATCTAATGCCGTGGTACTGTGCGTCAAATAACCCATGGCAATAAAATCAACACCCGTTTTTGCTGCTGCTTGCACCGTTTCAGGAGTAATACCACCTGAAGCTTCTGTTCTAGCGCGACCTTTACACATCGTTACTGCCTGCGCTAGTATTTCAGGGGACATATTATCTAATAGCACCAAGCTCACGCCAGCGTCTAGTGCCTGCACTAGCTGCTCTAAAGTATCGACTTCTACTTCGATAGGAATTAAATGCCCAGCGAAATCTTGGGCTTGTTTAATCGCAGTCTTTATATCACCAGCGATGGCAATATGATTGTCTTTGATTAAAATAGCATCGTCCAGTCCCAAACGATGGTTGCGCCCGCCGCCGCAGCGTACCGCATACTTTTGTACAATGCGCAAGCCTGGAATGGTCTTACGTGTACAAGTAATTTGCGCAGGATAGTTTGCCACACTATCTACAATTTTTCTGGTATCTGTCGCAATGCCACTCAAGTGGGTCATAAAATTGAGCGCGGTACGTTCTGCTGTCAGTAAATGGCGCGCATTACCACGCACACTAGCCAAGACTGTACCCGCGTCAACCCATTCACCATCAGCAACTTGAGCCACAAACTCAATCTGAGAATCAACCATCGCAAACGATAAACGTGCCAAATCCATACCACATATCACGCCTGCTTGCCGCGCTTTAATCTCTAGCTTTGCTTGCATATCGGCTGGAATGGTGGCTTGTGATGTGACATCCCCGCGTCTGCCCAAATCCTCAGTTAGCGCAGCTTCAACTAAAGGTTTAAGCAATACGTCATCCAATGCTGGTTCTTTTTTAACTGTCATTTTTAACCCTTAAATAAACGTGGCGTTCATATATGCTTATGCAATTAAACTCAAAATGAGCATAAATATAGCGTAAAGTTAACAGCCTCGCAAGGAACCGTCATCATTTTGTGCAGCCGACAGGGTTTTATAATCATCAAAATAAAGATAGCAAGGTAGTCTATTGACGCCTATTTACGCTTAGGCAACTTACTATCCATCAATAAGCTTTGTAGTTCAATATCATGACGAAAGCGATAAAGCTTGGCAGGACGACCACGTTGGGCGCTACTACTCTGTCCTGTTTCCATCACAAGTTTTTGTGAATCTAGCAGACGACGGAAATTTTGCTTGTGCAAGCGCACTCCTGAGAGCGCTTCTACGCTTTGTTGTAATTGTGACAAGGTAAATACATCTGGCATCAAGCCAAAAATAAGCGGTCGGTATTCAATTTTGGCACGCAGCCGTGAAATAGCCGTTGCAATCACTCGGCGATGATCATAATACATCGGCACACCAATGAGCTGTGACCAGCTTTCAGGTAGCTTATTCTGATGGCTCGATTGATGAGCGCTTTGATGATTCATTGAATAGCTAGGTGGATAGTTCGGTGCTTCCGGTATCAGTCCCGCTTCATACAGCATCTCATAGCGCAGTAGCACATGCTCAGCGACCCACTCTCTATTTTCATAATGCTCATAGGCTGTGTATTCATTATCCGCATTTTCACTTGTGGTCATATTACCCACTAAGAGCGCTTCACTTACACCCCAACATAAACCAATACGCTGACGGCGGCGCTGCTGAATGCCTGAATCTTTAGTGCTATCTGCCCAGCTCAATAATGCTGGCACAATATTGTTCATAATGATGCTAGGTATGCCATCCAAATGATTTTCCCAAGGAAAGTAATCATACCAATCGCGCCACGATGCTTGGCTTTGTAGCTGCTGCGTTTGTGTCTCTTGTACCAGTCCCAAATAGCTCACGTAGACCAATGCGTGACCATCAACGTTGCGCCTATTGGTATCGACAAAGGTATATAGCTGCTCCAAATAACCAAGTGGTTGCTGTGTTTGCTCCTCAACCCATTGGCGCACGCCAGCTTGCAGTGAGCGATGCAACGGCATCAATGGACCATTGGGTAACAGCTTTCCTTGATCAACGGTTAAGACCCTAGCGGTATGCTCAGTAATGGCGACTAGCACGGCCACGACTTCTGTGGTGCCACTACCTTGCTGATGCGCGTGTGAATAAGACAACGTCATGACTTTAGTGATTACCTTTTATTTTAATTATTAAATAAAGCTCAACTGCTAAGCCGTTGACCATTTGCTCAGTATAGCTTGAATCAACGATTATCATAGTTCGTGGTTGTAATTATATAAAATGAGTCTTTATAAATCATAAATGTATAAAAAATACTTGTATTTATGCTCAAAATGAGCATAATCAAAACATCTGACTAGCCAGCGATATTAATTGACTTATTTTTAGCGGCATATTGCTTGTCGTTACTGCCTAAAAGGTTTGCATCTATGAAAACTTATCCTTACGACGCGCCCATCATGAGTAATGACAATCGCATTGCAATACAAATGAATATTGAATATGCCAAAGCTAAAATGCCAGCAGACTTGCCGCGTACTGAACGTCTCATGGTCGAGGAAAACATCAAACGGCTATTAAAAGCGCATGATGCGGTATTGGTCGCCCATTATTATGTCGACCCCTTTATTCAGGATTTGGCATTAGCAACGGGTGGTTGTGTGGGTGATTCGCTGGAGATGGCACGCTTTGGGCAAGCGCATAGCGCCCAGACCTTAGTGGTCGCTGGTGTCCGCTTCATGGGTGAGTCGGCGAAAATCTTAAGTATGGAAAAAACAGTACTGATGCCAGACCTAGAAGCCGAGTGTTCGCTTGATTTGGGCTGCCCTGCTGACGAGTTCTCCGCATTTTGTGATGCTCACCCTGAGCGTACAGTTGTCGTTTATGCCAATACTAGCGCCGCCGTCAAAGCCCGTGCCGATTGGGTGGTGACGTCATCGGTTGGCATCGACATCATTCGCCATTTGCATGCGAATGGTGAAAAAATTATTTGGGGGCCTGATCGCCATTTAGGTAAATATATTGCTGCTGAGACTGGCGCAGATATGCTGCTTTGGCAAGGCTCGTGCCTCGTACATAATGAGTTCAAATCGACCGAGCTAATGCAATTAAAAGAGAATCATCCAAACGCCAAAGTATTGGTGCATCCTGAATCCCCTGATAGCGTGGTGGCGCTCGCCGATGTGGTCGGCTCGACCAGTAAGCTGTTGCAATCGACTTATGAGATGGATGCCGATACCTTTATCGTCGCCACCGATTTGGGTATTTTGCACGAAATGCAAAAACGCTCACCATATAAGCGCTTCTTAGCTGCACCTACTGCAGGTGAAAGCGCCAGTTGTAAGAGTTGCGCGTTTTGCCCATGGATGGCGATGAATGGTCTACAAGGTATCGAGCAATGCCTGATCAATAATAGCGGTGAAGTATTAATGACACCTGAGCTGGCAGTCGCGGCTAGAAAACCCTTGCAACGCATGCTTGATTTTGCCGAAACGCAGAAGCAACGTGTGGCAACGAGCGGCGATATTGTCAAAGACCGTGAGTTATTTGCCAATGTCGGGGCTGCCTAATATGAGCGCGGCATTGACAGCGGAATCATTAGGTCTCGATAGCCCTGCTGCTATAGTACAAACGGACGTGCTTATCATTGGCGCGGGATTAGCAGGCTTAAGCACGGCTCTAGCATTACCAAAATCGCTGAATATTACTGTATTGAGCAAAGCCGCCTTAGAGATTTGCTCCAGTCATTATGCCCAAGGTGGCATCGCGGCAAGCTTGGATAAAGAGGACTCTGTCGCTGACCATATTGCCGATACCCTAATCGCTGGCGCAGGGTTATGCGAAGCTAATAATACCAGTCGCATTTTAAGTGCCGGGCAACAGGCCGTTCAATGGCTATGTGAGCAAGGTGTGCCTTTTACCCAAATACCGCAAGAAGATAATGCAGAACCTGTCACCAAACTACAGACTGAACTACAAACTGCCGACTTACATTTAACCAAAGAAGGCGGGCATGGTTGCAGGCGGGTCGCACATGCGGATGATGCGA
This sequence comes from Psychrobacter sp. UBA6739, assembly GCF_002453835.1. NCBI lineage: Bacteria > Pseudomonadati > Pseudomonadota > Gammaproteobacteria > Moraxellales > Moraxellaceae > Psychrobacter > Psychrobacter sp. UBA6739. The sequence continues at coordinate 33,228 of NZ_DKHR01000003.1, read as the reverse complement.
CTGGTCGACACATTATGGAAGCCTTGACTATAAAGGCGCAAAACGCTGCTAATATCACTATTTTGCCTTATCATGAAGCGCTGAGCCTTTTAACAAATAGTGCCAATCCAAATAAGCAATGCCAAGGGGCGCAAGTTTTTGATCATAATAATCAACGACAACTGACTTTTTATAGTCACGCAGTCGTACTGGCTAGTGGCGGTTTAGGACAACTGTTCAAGCGAGCCAGTGCACCAAATGTCTGTGTTGGCGATGGTGTGATGATGGCATGGCAAGCAGGCTGTCGCTTAGCAAACTTGGAGTTCATTCAATTTCATCCAACAGGTTTAGCGTTAGATGACAGCAGCTTTTTGATATCGGAAGCACTACGCGGTGAAGGTGGGCGGCTGACCTGTCCGCAAACTGGCAAGCGCTTTATGTTAAAAATTGATGAGCGGGCAGAATTGGCACCACGCGATATCGTCGCTCGCGCCATCGCTGAGCAGATCAGTAATAACGGGCTTGGCTACGTACATTTAGATGTCAGTCATTTGCCAGAACAGTTTTTACGGGAGCATTTCCCACAGATTTATCAAACATTATTCAACCTCGGCATTGATATGACTAGGGAACCTATCCCCGTTGCCCCGACTGCGCATTATAGTTGCGGTGGCGTGGTTACTGACGCCAATGGTTTGAGCGATGTGATAGGTTTATATGCTGCAGGCGAAGTTGCCTATACAGGTTTGCATGGTGCGAATCGCTTAGCAAGTAATTCACTTTTAGAATGCGTAGTCGTTGGGCGCAATATCGCTGCTGACTTACCGCGATATTTAAAAGCATTAGACAATCTAGATACCGTTGACGTTTATGATAATTTACATTTATCAGCAACTGCCATTTGGACAGCACCAACGCTCAAAGATATTCAAACTATTAAGCTTCCTTCTTCTCCTACCATTCTATTTAATTTATCTCATTGTGATGACACTGATATCGTTACCCGCGATTATGCGGGCAAAATAGTCACAGAATTAAAAGTTTTAATGACCTCTTATATGGGTATCACTCGAAATGCCGAATCATTAGAGCAAATATTAATACAGATACAGCAATGGCAACAGTGGCTTGAAAAAACTAGGTTAAATCAGTCCAGTATGAGTACTTTAGATGGCACTATCACTGCTAATGAGCTGGCACTATTTCAATTAGCACGACAATTACAATTAGCCACGTTGGTTATTCAGTCAGCTTATCAGCGTTATGAGAGTCGCGGTGGTCACTATCGTCAAGACTATCCACATTTGGCATCCACACCTCGAACCAGTGTGATTGCGCCATTATCGAAGTTGAGAGAAGCTGACAAAACAGGCAGCAAAGAGGGTGGCATTGATTGGCTGCTTCAGCCTATAATCGATGACACAGAGGCTAGAGTGGTAAATACAGTTGCTAACATCTAACAGCAATTGGAGGCCGCCACTTTAGCCATGAAAAACGGTAACTTGCCGTTCTTTATTGACCTTGAATTGCTAAAAATATGGCTACTGATTTGCAGTTTGTGATCGGACTTATGATGGTCGTCAGTGTGACTTGGGGCATGCTTGCCCTACCTCGCTTACGTCAGCGCTTACCGAAAATCTATTTAATCGCGCGCTCATGGTGGCTCATGTTAGCGGCGCTTTGCGCGTGTTACGTTATCGCTAAGGTAACGAATAATAGCCAACCCATGCAGCCTCCTACCTACCCTTATCAGTGGCTGCTCATCGCTTTTTTCGTTTTAATTGGTTTGCGTGGCTGCTATGAGATTAAACGTTTGTGGTGCTTACATAGCAAGTCGGTGCTGATTAAAAAGCTGCAAGCACGTGGTTTACAGCCCATGACCATACCTTTTAGCCAAAATCCTGCGCATTCCTCTCAAACTTATACGCGTCTAAATCTGTTAGACCTAGTCTTTAGCTCTGCTTTTCTCACACTGATTGTCAGTCTTATTGCTTTAAAACAATTAATCTGGCAGCGCGAGCAGTATGGCGTTTTATTTTTTGTGTTATTCGCCAGTCAATTTAATGATATTGCCCAGTATTTATGCGGACGATTGCTTGGTCACAAGCTGTTTACGCGTGGTCTTGCCCCAATTATTAGCCCGAATAAAAGTATCGAAGGCGCTCTTTTCGGCAGTATGCTAGCGGCGATATTGGCAACACTATTAGGCATTTGGCTCACGCCTTTTAACTGGTGGATTTGCTTATTAGCCGCTTACGGCTTAGCGGTCAGTGGTATCGCTGGAGATTTATTAGAATCCGCCTTTAAACGTCAGCATGGGGTGAAAGACACGGGTACGATGCTCGCCGGACATGGCGGCGTATTGGACAGAGTAGATAGCTTGCTCATTGGCGTGCCGCTATTTACCTTGTTTTATTGGCTGCTTGGGTAAGCTGTTATCAAGTCGTTTTATCCAACTTACTGCGTAATATCCAATTAAGCACAGGCTTAGGCAAATGATTGAGCGCCCGAGTAATATAGCGCATGGAGCGTGGAAATATGGCCAGCTCAATATTTTTATCAATGGCTTGCATAACATTCTCAACCGCCGTTTGCGTACTGATGATGGATGGCTTATGACTGGCATCGCCGTTATTCAAATCGCGTAATGCTTGGGTATCGATGTAGCCTGAGGCGATGCAATTGACTTGAATAGGATAAGGCATCAGCGCCGCTCGATAAGCGCTAGCAGTCGCAATCATCGCGCGTTTGCTTTTGGCATAAAGGCTAGCATAAGGGTACTCCATAGTACCAGCGATAGACGCGATACAAATCAGGCTCAGCCTACTTTTTCCCTCGAAATCTATTGACCGACTTTCACGCTTTAACTGCTCACTTGCCCATCTAAAAACCTGCTCAAACGCTTGCAGATTAATTGCTAGCATTTTATCGCTGTCAGCTTGATTGAGATGATGGACACGCTCATTGGTATAACTGCCTGCACTATAAATCACTCTTTGAAAACTGCTATCTGACAAGTTATCTACCAACGTTTGTGTTTGCGCTCTATCGGTTAAATCACAGCAGTGAGTAACAATGTCAGGATGCTGACTATTGATATGGGCTATCTTCTCTACGCTATGACCAACCACGCTCACTTGCCAGCCAAGCGCCTGATGATGCAGCGCCAACGCCAAGCCAAGTCCACTCGTACCACCAAAGACGATAATATGCGATGGCTTATGAGTTGAAGTCGACTGTGTGATGTTTTTCATTTTAGAGTTCATAGACCATGCTGCTGTATATAGTCAGCCGTACGCTGATACCCATACTGCCATTGCACCTGCATCTGCTGTACAAAGCCATCATAGTCACTGTGAATGAGTTCAACCGTCATTTGATTTATATTAAAACGCTTTTGTACATGCTGTCCTACCAACTGCTGACCATTATCTGCAAAGGGTAACCAATGCAATTGATGGCTATTTCTTTCTGACTTCATAAGTGATGACGTTTCCATTGGCTGATAACCATGCACCTGTGCCAAACGCTCATTTGGGTCAAAACCAAAAACGCGTTGAATGGCTGGTGCGGCAAGCCATGAATCATAACCTGCCTTGGTCTCTGCAAATACCGTCTGTCCTAGCTGACATGCTAGCTCAACGGGCGTGAGATTAATCACTCCGCCCAAGCACCAGCCAAGCGTTTCAATATGCGTTGGCGGTAGATAATACATATCTGCCATAGAAGCACGAACCGCTGGATTGAATTCCCACTGCTTTACGATATTTACTGACTGATGAATACGCCTATCGGCAAACGTATGCGCAGGTGCGTTAAGTATTTCATCAAAATGCTCTGATACTGCCAAACACGGTGGCGCAAATAACAATTCTTGCAGCTTAAACTCATCGTAAACAGAACTATCAGTAGTAAGCGTTTGATCGGCTGTTTGATAAAGTCGGCTAGCAATAATGGCTATTTCTGGCGCGGTAGGATTATACAGATTATTGTGATTAGGAGAAAAATGAGACAATTCATCGAGCCATTGCCCCTCGTTATCTATCCGAAACATCGCTAACTGCTGCAACTCAGCCAATAGTCGTTTGTAGCTGTCTGATTGCTGCTGTTTTTGTCTTTTACCTCTTTGCTTTGATAACCGCCAACGTGCAAGCGCCTGAGTCATATAACGTATTTTCAATCGTTTGTTGGCTTCGTCTGGCGCAACATGTCTGATTGCCGTAATGACACGATACAACTCACGACTGCACATGAGCGCCTGCAAATCCTTAGGATCAGGCGCTAAATTAACCAAATAAGCCGACAGACTGCCACCGCAAGTGCCGACGATGACATCTGGCTTCAAATCATGAGCAACCAATGCCGCATAGCTGCCCAAATAATAGGCGAAACGTGAACCGCCCCCTGAAAAAAGTTGCACACGCTCATAGGGCTTGGCATGCGTATTATTCATGATTGGTTGAGGTGATTTTAATTGCCAATGACACGGTAAAGATACCAAAACGATCGATACGCATAGCGACTTTCTTAAAGCCAGCATTCTCAACCAATTGATCCATTTCCGTTTGCGAGCGACAGCGCATCACCCAACTGCTACCGCGATGATTGTTTAAGGTTTTACTGATAAACTCCTGCTCAGGATGCCACGGCTGATTGGTATAAAGTAAATAACCATCAGATTTTAAACTGTCATAAATGCCTGCCAATGCTGTCGCTGGTAGTGTATTGTCAGAAAATAATTCAAACACGCCAGAAGCAATGGCGATATCAAATTTTTTATCATCAAGGCTTTTATCATTGTCACTTGCCTTCTGTAAATGAGAATAACTGGCAGGGTCAAATGCATCTTTTTGACAAGTGATGAGTCGATTAGCAATCTCTAACTGCTCTGCTTTGGCGTGCAATGCTTGGATATTATGCATCTCGTAATCACGTAGCTCAGCGTGCAACTTGGTAAACTCTGTCAGTAAATCAAAGGCGTAAAAGCCATGTCCACTAGCGATATCGAGTAGTTTTGGTTGGTATGGTTTAATAATGCTCTGGTTTTTGTCTTCAATATCTGCCAGAGCCTCCCGTGCGAGTTCTAATATATGCTCGCGGCGAATACGAATCCCCTGCCAGCCTATATTACTAAGATAAAATTTATCGACCGCCTGCCCAAATTTATTTTGACCACTAGGCTGATTATAATAAACGTGATCGAGCGAATGCCCCGAATCAAAGCCATGCTCCAGTCCTGTAGCAATCGCGTCGCTGACATGACCAAATTTTTGCATGGCAAATCGAGTAATGGCAAAGCTCGGATTAAAAGGCTTAATCGCTAAACGGTCAACCTTATCTTTACTGGCACTATTCATATGCGCCAAGCTCAAATCAGGCGCTTCAATGTCCTTACTGAATACCTGCTCAGCGAACTCGATACAATCTGCAAAGACGTCTGCCTTATTGGTCTCATGGAAGATTGCATGATAGCTATCTGGATATAACTGCCAGCGTTTATTGGTCGTATTAATCGCCTCATAAAAATCGCGCTCTGCCTGTTTATCGACCACGTAATCCTTACCCGCACATAATACAAACGTCGGTACATTAATAGCGCTAGCATCATCGAGCAAGCGTTGACCCGTTGCATGAGTATCGATGAGCAAGTCGGTCGAGATGCTATTAGATATCAGCGGGTCGGCATTATAAGCTTGCTGTGCGTCTTTATCATGAGTCAATACTTGCGCTTTGACGTAACTGCTCACGCGTGACATCAGTCCAAGCGCGCGAGCCACCTTTAACGATGGTATGGCAAATGGCATGTACAAGCGGATACTCAACGCTGGTGTACCCAATATCATTCCGCGAATGTTGGGTGCGTAATCATGTACCCATGCTGCGGCGAGTACTGCACCGATACTACTGGCGACGATTAAGGTATCCTCGATAGCAATGCCCGTTTGCCCGATAACCAATTGCACAAAACCATCTAAATCACGCTCAAGCTCGGTGACGCTTTCTGCATGATCCTTGATACCACCCGAGCGCCCATTACCGCGCGCATCCCAAGCAAATACTTGATAGCCCGCCATGGCAAACTGCTCCCCAAGTTCTGCTAAGCTTCCCGAATGCTCGTGACCACGATGTAACAGAATGACTTGACGCAGAGGCTGACTGGCTTGTTTGATACCCTCTAAAGGTGTCGTTAACCAATAGCGATAATATATTGCCGTGCCATCGTAAGCGTTATAGCAACTTTCACCGCTTATCAATTTGGAAGACGATAAATTGAGCGTATCACTAACCTGCTCCACTTTTTCATGACTATTGAGAGGGGTGGTCGGCATTATCTTAGGCTCCAAAAAGGAAGTTTTAATAGCAGAATTTGATAAAGGGGCATTTAATGAAGAAAAATTTGATAGAGGATAGCTTAATAAAGAATAATTTGATGAAACAGCATCGAAAAATAGCGTATTGGATTGACCAACATACATTTGGTAACCAAGCGGAAAAATAGATTTGTACGATGGCTCTGGTATTAACTCAAGAGTTTCTGAGTAATTTGAACGAAGCGCGGGTGGTTTACGTATCAAGTATAAATCTGCCATATAACGCAGGCGATTCAAGCAGGTTTTTAATAGTAGTGCCTCTGTCAGTATCAATAGTGGACGCGCTTTGATATGCGATAGCATGATCGGCATTTTAGTCGCCATGAAAGCGCCAAGCAAACCTAGTAAAAAAGCACGATCGCTTTTGCCTAAAGGCCCTTGGTTTGCTCTAATGTCTAACATCGTATTACTAGTGATACCTAGTAACTCAGTGCTGATACTAAGCGCAATCAGACCGATAATATGACGCTGATGGATTGATATACGGTTTGGTAAATTGACTGTCGACGCTTGTAAATTACCATTAGCAACATGCGGAGCTAAACTTGCGATAAGCGCCGTATCAGCCACGATATCACCCACTTCATTAAGCACTGCCCCAAGCCTTGAGGCTTGCCCATGCTCACGCGCCATCATGCCATCGATAGCATTGAGCGCCATACGCACAAACAGTGATGAAGGTAACAGCAACCATAATGCCTGCTGCTCAGTTGCGGGTTTGGCAATCATATAGGCCGTACCAAGGCTCAATAATACGGCTGACACCGTCACTTGATTTGCTGTCACCTTTTGCTCGACCAACACATCACTTATTGGGCGCAGCTGATCTTGAAACTGAGACTTGAGCTGATATAGCGACATGAGGCAAGCCAAATATAGTAAGTCTATTAATGTAGCAACAAAAGTTGGTCAGGTAAATACTTAAGCGTTGTTAGCAGTCAAATTATCATGAATGAAATCCTGACTTACAGCTTAGTGATTCACGATTTTATCTTAACACTGAATATTTGGTCGTTAAACAGTCGGCTTTTACAAGGAATCTTAGCCGCTCATGTCAGCATTGATCGTTTCATGTGATACAATTTCCAGCTTCTTAAAAACGCCTTTGAAAATGCCGCGAGCCAATCACCATGCAAAGCCTAGTTACCCTTGTTCTGGTATTAATGCCAATGTTTATTGGCTTTGCCATTCCTTCTCATCCAACCATGACAAAGCTTGCAGATAAAGGCTTATCTTATCTGGTATTTATCATCTTAGCGCTGATTGGTATCGAGCTGTCACAAGTTGAAGGACTTGGCAGTCAGATAGGCGAAATTGCGCTGTATGTGACCATACTATCGATTTTGACAATTGCCAGTGGTTTGTTTGCCCTGATGTTATTTGACCGACTGCGCCCATGGCATGCCAAAAAACCCAGCGTAAAATCTAAAGAACATCGCGTGAGCATCCGTGGTAGCCTCGCTCAAGTCGTTTGTGTGGTCATTGGTATGGTGATTGGTTATTTCTTACCAGACAATTATATACCGCCTGAAAATACCATGACGGTGATGCTGATGATATTAATTTTGTTGGTCGGCATTGGCTTAAAAGGCTCAGGTATTACGCTAAAAGAAGTGCTGCTGAATAAGCGCGGCGTTGAGATGAGTGTCATTTTTACACTAGCTGTCTTGGTTGGTGGCTTAATATTTGCGCTGATGTTCAGTGAGGTATCGTGGACCAAAGGCTTGGCACTGGCGTCAGGATTTGGTTGGTATTCGTTATCAGCGATTGTGATGACTGATGCTTATGGCGCGGTTTGGGGCAGTGTCGCGCTATTTAATGACTTAGTGCGTGAGTTTTTTGCATTGATATTTATTCCCGTGTTTATGCGTAAATATCCATCAGCAGCAGTTGGGCTTGGCGGCGCGACCAGTTTGGATTTTACCCTGCCAATTATTCAGCAATCTGGCGGTCTAAAAGTAGTGCCATTGGCAATTAGCTTTGGCTTTATTATTAATATTGTCTCGCCTGTGCTGATGGTGGTGTTTTCGGCGTTGGGGTAAGGTTAAATTTTGATGATTGGTAGTCATTAACCATCATCTGCAACGTTATTCAAATAACTCACAGTGCTTGGCATATTCACCATATTTTTGCATATCAGAATCATATTCAAGATTCATCAAATCATGAACTTCACTACTCGCCATTAAAGTTGCGCGGCGTTGTTTTGCCTCAATACTTTTAAGATTGAGCTTTTCAAAACTTGGATCTATAAACGCTGTATCTGTAACTATAATCTTATTTGAGCACTCATAAGTACGGATACGCTCAGCATCGATATTATATTACAACACTAAATTATTCTTAATAATTAGCGCGCGATTGCGTGATAAAGAATCGAAACCAAAAGTCGCTAAAGCATCTTTATCTATTTCACTTGTCGCTGCATGACCGAAAATAAAAACATTGGCTTTTGGGCGATCATTAAGACTTTCTGCTATTTTCACAAATACTGCATCATAGATATCAAATAGCTGACTGCTCATTTGCGAGAAAACCCCATTGAACTCCATTTCAAGTGCCTTGCCTCCCTCAATTATTATTTCACAGCCTTTAGCATCAATTACTACATTGGGTCGCGTTTCAGGGCATTCGTCTATAGCATCAAGCACACCATCGCCATCTGGATCAATCGCTGCTTGCATCGTCCTGATGTTTTCATGTTGAGGTAACTCTTTAGACGGCGCAGTTGAAGTGGTTTGGCAGCCAGCTAACGCTATAGATGTTGCTAGCAGCAATAAAGTGCTACAGTTATTCATTCGCATGGTTACCCTCTCTGAATACCTTCAAAAACAATTCTTTGTTTATGTTGAGATGACAGCTATTTATCATTAAAATTCAACGCAGATTCCGTCTTTTAAATTGATAGGATAGTCACTGTCAGGCTCAGTTAATAAACCATAAACCCGACGATTAAAAGCTCTGCCCTCCTCAGTCTCATTAGGTGCAATGGGCGCTCTAGCNNTCACAATTTAAAGTCATCAATCGACTAGATTCTATACTATGCTTTAATAAAAGGTAGTTTTTGATTATCAGTGCTCTGTTTTTAGGTAATGAGCTTAACTCTTTATTAATTTCATCCTCTGAAATGTGCGCTTCAATTTTAAAAATAGCGGTATCATACTCTTTCATTCTTGCGGCTACTTTATCCAGTTCAGCCTGATATTTAGAGGTTAGTTCACTGCTACCTTTAGCAAAAAAGGCACGATACTCCATTTGTAAGCCAGTTCCAATAGTGGTAAGAGGACAACCATACGGATCAACCTTGACCCCTTCAGGAGTGTTCGGACAATTATCTATGATGTCAGGGACACCATCATTGTCTGTATCTGCATGTGGCTCTATCATGACTTTAGGTGTGTTGTCTGCCTTTTTATCTATTGTATTATTTTTAGGTGTAGATTGGCAGGAGGCTAAAATAAAACTAGCTATTACGACAGCTATCGCCATCCATGACTGAGTCTTCATACGCCATCCTTAGTTTAGTTAATAACTTCATTCAAACCTCTAAACCCCACTCGCCTGTTTAGCAAACAAACGCATCAATGGCTTGATTTTGCCAACGCGATACATACCTTCATTACGAATTTGTTGAATAGGACGCATCTGTGCAAGTGACCCTGCAAATAGCCAGTTAAGCGCCGAGAAGCTGTGCATCATTAGACTGTTATGCGGACGGCGCAAACGCTCGTAGCTACGCAACGTTTGATTGCTGCCCCAACTGGTTCCACCACTACGTTCAAAATCATGTGCCAATTGCTCGCTTAAGGCCTGTACATCGAGCATGCCTAAATTCAACCCTTGACCCGCCAGTGGATGGACGCCATGCGCTGCATCACCGATCAAGACTAAATTGTCCGCGACGTAGCTTTTTGCTTGTTGCGCGGTCAGTGGAAAGCTAGCGATTGACTCAATCTGAGTGATAGCACCTAGCTCATAGTTACTGGCAGCCGCCAATTTATCAGCAATGACGCGCGCGTCCTCCTCTATCAACGCCAATGCTTGATTGCGTGGCAATGTCCACACGATCGACTGCCAATGTTGTGGGTTGGCTTTATCTGCATCAGTAATATCAGCGAGCGGCAATAGTGCCAGCGTACCTGTGGTCAGCATCGCTTGGCGCGCAGTCGCTTTATGCGGTTTTTCGGTGTGAATCGCACAGCAAATAGCCGTTTGATTATAATCGAGTGTATCTAGCCCAATCGCCGCTTGTTGGCGTACAAATGAGCCACGACCATCGGCACCAACCAGCAGCATCGCATCGATAGCAGTACGATTGTCTAACGTCACACGGTAGCCTTGCTCTGCACCTAACCAATCCATGTTTGTAACTTTTTGCCCCGCGATAATGGTTAAATAGTCACTGACATCATCCTCAGATAAACGCTGCCATAACGCATGTTCAATGACGGCAGGCTCAACCATGCTGCCGAGCATTTGCGGTAGCGTATTGTTAGGATAATTATCAGCACTGTCGCCAAATAATAGCTCGCCCATGCCGTTTAGCTGCCACACCTGCATTTGTGAGTAGTCCGCTTTACGCTCAGAGGCAGCAATTTTTTGCCACGCGCCGACATCGTTGAGCAAGTTAATACTTGCCAAGCTCAAGGCATAAACGCGCGCATCCCGCTTGCCAAGCACCTGTTGCCATTCTGAGTCATCACGTGCAGGGCGAGCATCAATTAACGTCACTGGCATTTTTGCTTGCGCCAACTTTAAAGCAAGCGTTGCCCCAACAATACCGCTACCTATAATCAGCGTATGATTATTCTTCATAAGTTATTCCTACAGTTAAGTACAATCGTATAGAACATTGGTCTAGACCGTTAATATACCGTGATATGGCAAACTAGGACTTTAACCCCATAGCATAGTTAGCGACTAGTGGCTTAATATTTGGCAATTTATCAAAGGCAACCAAGGCCACATTTCGCGCCAACTTAATAGCTGAGTTAGGATGGGTAAAACCATGTACCACGGCATCACAGAAGCGAATGACGCGTTTTTGATCGCTTAGACGTGCTTTCTCATAGCGTTTTAACAGTTGCGTATCGCCGATGTCTTCGCCTTTTAGCACTTGCGCGCTCATCATTTGTGCCAGCACATGGGCATCGCGCATACAGAGGTTAAAACCTTGTCCTGCAACAGGGTGCAAGGTATGAGCAGCATTACCCATGATGACACAGCGACCCTCGACTTGCTTGTCTGCCAGCACGCGTGTCAGTGGATAAGCGCCGCGGCGACCAGCAGCGACAAACGTGCCCGCACGCTCACCAAAGGCTTGCTGCAATGTCGCTAAGAAATGCGTATCGTCTGCTAAGTATTTATTTTCTTCCCCCTTTGGACATACCCAAACTACCGAGCGTCTATAGCCTGTCTGATAGTCGTCATTTCCATCGCCGTCTGGATCGGTCAATGGCAACACCGCCAGTGGCCCTGCTGGACTAAAACGCTCAATCGCCACATGTGCGTGTGGCTTGTCTGTTTCTACCACGCCGACGATAGCGGTTTGCTGATAATCATAAGTCGTCGTGCCAATATTTAATAATTGGCGTACCGTCGAATCGCGACCATCACAAGCGACCAACACGCTGGCCTGCAATTGCTGCTCATGTTCCTCTTCACCATAATAGTTAAAACTGAGCGTCACCCCATCCGCTTGTTGGGTCACGGCGCTGACACTGGCATTATCGATCAAAGTGATTAATGGCTCTTGCTGCGCGGCTAATAAAAGCTTACGTCCGAGCCACGCATTTTCCATCACTTGTCCAAAGGATTCTACTTTCTCTTCGGCTTTATTGAGCTGCGCGCGCCCAAAGCTGCCTTGCTCACTAATCTGCACCGCATCGATACGACAAGCATGGCTTTGCAACTCATCCCATAACCCAATCTCTTGATAAATCTGTACCGTACGACGTGACAGTGCTGTATTGCGGCTGTCTAAATAATGGCTGCGATTGCTGTCATCATTTGGACTGATGGTTGGGTAGCTATTTTTTTCTAATAACGTGCTAGCAATACCATGATGCGCTAGTAACAGTGCAAAGGACAATCCCACATGACCACCACCAGCGATGAGGACTTGCTGCTCAGTAGCTGCCTTTTTATGTTCAAACTTTTTTTTAGCATTCGATAAATTCACATCAGTATTTTGCATTATTATTCCTAATTTTCATGTCTATTTTACGCTGTTGGGCGCACGCACTATAAGCGATGAATAATCGCTAGAATTATCTTAATTTTATAGGGAATATTGAACATTCATACATCAGCATAGCCTTAGTCGAATACGTAATACGCCCTAACCTTCATCAGCCTTCATCATTTTATTCATATTTTAAACTCAGCGATAAAGCACTATGATATCCCCCATAGATTACCACAAATCACTCATCACTCTGTCGCCTTAACAGTAGCCAAAACTTATAACTGAAACGCTTGATTTCGTCACGCTCTAAACGTTATTTGCAATACTGTAACCCGCTCAAAAGTAGACATAAAAATATCAATGTCGAAAAGCGGTTGCAATCGTCGTACAAAAACAGTGTCATCTGTTCGACGTATGGCTTGAAATTTAAAATCTATCGACCATAATAAAGGCAAGACCGTTACTTATCATCACTCCTAAAACGAATAATAATTCTACCGTCATTTCTATCTCTATAACGTAAAGCCAAGACCATAACGACCGACCATTTTATCTCTTAAACCCGCAATGCCATCAAAACCAAATCATAGCGTTGGGTACATAATAAAAGGATAATCGCTTGACTGATTCCATGAGCCGCCGTATAAAGTTTGAATCATTGACACCAGCACAGCTCAAAACCGTGCTTGGTGAATACAACAACCACATGAAATATATCCAACAACGCCTCGATATCAAAATCATGCAGCGTCAAGGTGACTTCTGTTTGAGTGGCGACATATCGAATGTCGAGCGCGGTGAACGTATTATTTATAAACTGGTAGATGAGGCACAGAATACCAAGGACATTAGTGCAGCGGAGCTACATCTTATTATCCAATCGAGCATTTCTCGTGATGAAGATATGGAAGCGGAGGAGCAAGAAGCCAAGGATAATGCAGACGCTGAGGCGGACTTAGAATCAGCTCACGAGTTTACGCCAGTTAGCTTACGCACGCGTAAAGGTCGTATCATTCCTCGCGGTGGCAATCAGCAGACCTACGTCCAAAACGTACTGAACTCTGATGTCTCATTCGGTATTGGCCCTGCTGGTACGGGTAAGACCTATTTAGCCGTGGCTTGCGCCGTGGATATGCTTGAGCGTAACGAAATCGAGCGTATTTTACTGGTGCGTCCTGCCGTAGAAGCGGGCGAAAAACTGGGCTTTCTGCCAGGTGACTTGACGCAAAAAATCGATCCCTACTTGCGTCCATTATATGATGCGCTATATGAGATGATCGGCGTTGAAAAAGTGGGCAAGCTGATTGAAAAACAAGTCATCGAAATCGCACCCCTTGCCTATATGCGCGGTCGTACGTTAAACAACTCGTTTGTCATCTTAGATGAAGCGCAAAACACTACGCCTGAACAGATGAAAATGTTTTTGACCCGTTTGGGTTTCGGTTCACGAGCAGTAATTACAGGTGATATTACACAGGTCGATTTGCCACGTGGTCATAAGTCAGGCTTAGCGCAAGCAATGGAAATCTTAAGTGGTATTGAAGAAATTCATATCACCAAGTTTGATTCAAAAGATGTGGTACGTCATCAATTGGTACAGAAAATTGTAGAAGCCTACGATGTTTATGATGAAGAACAAGTAGCGTTAGAAGAAAAGCGTAAGTTTGAGCGCAGAAAAGAGCAAGAGCGTAAACAAGTTATCGCTAATGCTGCAGCCAAGCTATAAACGGTCTAGCCTGCTACTTAATGTTATAAAAATGCAAAGCCGGATTACTGTCAGTAATCCGGCTTTTTACGACGAGAGCTTTTTAGGTTTACTCATAAGTTATATCAGATGATAAAGCACACCATCTTACAATAAAGTAAAAGGATAATGGCATGAGCCAAGAGAAGGGTAACAACAGCTTTGACAACCATGATACAAATGAGCGTGCTGGCGATGATGCCAGTTTAGCAGCACTTGATATCAGTGCCACCAGTAGTATTGATGATGACATACTAGACACTTTTTATGATCGTAAGCACTTACAGTCTGTGATGATGGCAGCGTTGGATTATATCGATGGGCGCATTAAAGAAGGTCTAACGCTACCCTATTTTGTAGATATCGACCCTGAGCTATGGCAAGAGAAATCTAAAGTATTAGACATATACATTACCGATGAAATCGAGGGTCAGGCATTAAATCTGGAAGCACGCGGTAAGGATTATGCGACCAATATTTTATCTTATCCAAGTGATCTGCCAGCCGCAATTATTGAGCTGATGCCAACGCTACCTCTCGGTGAGCTGGTCATCTGTCATGGCGTCATAGTACGTGAAGCCGCAGAACAAGAAAAGACAACCGCACAGCACATTAGCCATTTACTGATACATGGTGTGCTGCACTTATTGGGTTTTGATCATGAGCTTGGACAAGCCGAGCAAGATGAGATGGAACGGTTTGAAATTGAGATTTTAGCAGGTCTCAGCCTTCCAAACCCTTATGCTTAGTTCGAATTTTTAGCGACTAGTCTTTGGTCATCGGTAGCTTTTGTGCTTGACTCATCTGATTAATCATCTGATCCAATCCTTTAACATGGACATTACGCTGCGGGAATGGAATGTCTATTTTTTCATCATCTAAGGCGTATTTGAATTGCTCCAACAAATCACACTGCATGGTCCACCAGTCAGCATTGGTTGTCCAAATATTTAGCGTCAAGTCTACTGAGTTATCACCCAAATTGGTGACACGTACGATAGGTTCAGGGTCAGTAAAGGCCAACGGATTATTTTTTGCCAAATTCAGCATCACGTTTTTGGCAGTTTTGATATCGGCATCATAGCCAATACCGACCGTGATATCGACACGGCGGTTGGGTAGCGCCGTATAGTTCGTCACGGCTGAAGTCGTAATATCACTATTTGGGATAATGATATCGTGATTGTTTATCGTCGTTAGGTGGGTATTGACCAAAGTGATTTCTGTTACAGTTCCTGTGTAGCTGCTGATTTGCACATAATCGCCGCGCACAAAGGGGCGAAACGTCACAATCATGATGCCAGCGGCAAAGTTAGACAACTGATCTTTTAGTGACAGACCAATGGCTACTGCAGCACCGCCCAATATAGCGACGACTGAGGTGGTCTGTACGCCAACCTTACTCAAGGCAGCTAATGCAACCACGACCAGTAACACCCCGTAGATTAGACGACCTAAAAAGTTCGCAACGGTATCATCTAAGCGACTACGCAACATCATTTTATGAGCAACGGTGACTGCCTTTTTGGCAAGCCAGCGACCTACGACGAATATTAATATCGCTAGCGCAACTTTAATGACCAAGCTTAATGCGTTACTGGTTAAGTTGGCAACATCTATTGTAAAACCTAAAAATTCCATACTGACTCTTTATTTTATAGCGGTGTGTGGTGTTCGTTTGTTATAAACATTGGTATCTTATCTGTTTGCAGCGTAGCTAACGCTCATCATCTATATATTGAATTCGCCCTAATAAGTAACATCCACTTTATCGCTGTAACGATAGGTACGTATCAAACGCAGCTCAACAATATCTTCCATGTCTTTGGTAAATTTACCAAAGGGCGCTGCTTGGCGTACCGATTGCTTTGCTGCTTCATCTAATAATGTGGAGTTGGAGCTTTCAAGCAGACGTATGGCTTTGATATTACCATCACTACTAATGATGACCATAAGGCGCACTTCGCCCGTGATACCTTGTGCCCGTGCCTGCATGGGATAATGCAAATTCCCAATGCGTTCGACATGCTCACGGAAAGTATTAATATAATCAGCCGCGGCACCACGCGTCGTCGAGTTGCTATCGACCGTCACTACTTTTGATTTGGTTGCATAAACTTGCTGACGTTGAGACAGCTGTGTCTCTAAAGTAGCAATTTGTTTGCGCAGACGCTCTTCTTGCGCCATCATATCATCTTGTGCTTGCTTGCTATCATTATCAGACTCCACGCTCGCTTGACGCCAGCTTAAGGTGGTACGCAGATAGCTTTCTTGATAATGCTGCTGGCGGACTTGACGCTGCAGGCTAATCACATCTTGCGTCTCACTTATTTGCTCAGCAGACAATGGGCTGATTTGGTCGTTCTCTTGTCTTAATTGCTCCTCCACTGTGCCGCCACCTTCTTGGGAGGCATTAGCAATAAAGTGGGCGTCTTCATTTGGCTGCATATTGTCAGTTAGCGCTTTTGCCACATCTTGCATCATTGCCGCAGGATCTTTGCCCATCGAAAAGCCAATACCAAAAATAATAATGGCGTGTACGGCCACAGCGATAACGATGGCCACTGGTAAACTAACATCACGCTTAGGTGCTTGCGCGGAAAAATGATAGCTTTGTGAATCTTTGATATAGGCCACAATGGGTCTCAGCTTATGAATATGAGCTTATAAATACAAGACAGCAAGTAATAAGCGTTATGATAATGGGCAGGATTTATGCTGGCGCTATCATAACATGACATAGAATTCTGTCGCTAGCACAACCGTTGCCGACTTATTTTAATCCGCTCACACATTACTTATCTCCTTTGGTCAATTTATTGACGAGCGTAACCAGCAAAAATGATATAACACCAATACGGTTATGTCATCGCTAGACCGCATTTTGAACATATAAGCATTGCCAATTAAATGATTTGCGACAAAACCCATGTGTCCATTTTGAAGCCATCATATTTGTTATATACTGTTTTATAATTTTTGTGTCATTAGGGCGGGTTAAACAGGCGTAAATAGACAGGGCTGATTTAGCAAAAACGCATACAATGACCACTAGCCAGCTTTCATTAAAGAACAGTCTGTCTGTCATTTTTTAATCAGTCGCTCTTTATGCCATTGAGTCAGCTACCTCCCCTATAATTATAAGGATAATAAGTTTGAGTGATTTTGATAACAGGGATAATTCAGACAATTTTGATGAATTTTTTGAAAATATGGGCTATCGTTTCGACGAATCATTTAGCGATGGTTGGGAGCGCCTTACCCAATCAATCAAACAGATATATCATAGAACGACTGATAAATTCGAAGATGAGTTGTCGCTGCCAGTGGCACAGATTTATGTCAATGATGCGCTGCAGAAGTTCGTCACTGATAATGTAAAAGCCATCTTAGAGCTACGTGTTGAGATGCATGATGACTGGTTCCGCTTATACTGTACGGTCGATGCTGGTGGCATTTATGCAGAGGTGGCGAGTAATTTTAGTTTGATTCATGTACAGCTCGATCGTAACGTCCAGCGATTTGTCTTTGGTCAACAGACTTATACTGATGTGCTAAATCTACGTTGTGAGTCGTTTATTAAGCGCCAAGGTATCAAACTGTTTATTTGGTTTTATCACACTATTCTAAAAAAAGACCCATTAGGCTTTATTCTCTCTTATATCAATATCGCCCGTGCAAAAGACGAGGTTATCTACCTTGATATCAATCGTTGGTTAAAAAAGAACAAAAAAATCATGAGCACTTTGCATAAAGTTCAAGTCAACTATGGCGAGCTTGAAGAAGAGCAAATGATTTTGAAAACTCAAATCAATTATCGTGATTTATTGGCTGCCAGCAGTAACGAAGATATTATCGGCGATGATGATGAGCCTGAGCTGATGCAAGGCCCTATTAACCCAATAGATGATGCGACCGAGCCGAGTCAGGTATAAACCCCTCAGTATACAAATGACGTTTTTTAGTTAGCAAAAAAGCGCTGACACTTAGAGACTATTGTTGTCTTTTAGCGTCAGCGCTTTTTTATCAAGCAAATTTTCAATGGCTTCTAAAGCGTGCCGTCATCAATCATGCAACTACCAGTAATTTTCTACCGCAATATTGCCCTCGCCGCGACGATTCATCACCAAACCTAAAGTCTTGAGCGCTTCTTTGGTGTCTTCCACCATGTCTGGATTGCCACATAACATGACGTGCGTGCTATCAATATCTAAGGCAATCCCTGCGCGCTCTTGTAGCGTGCCATCCAGCAGCAGCTTGGGCAAACGCTCTGTCATTGCGCCTTCGACAGGTTCACGGGTAACGATGGGAATAAAGATTAGTTTTGCAGGATTGTCAACCAGAGAACCAAAGTCTTCTTGCAAGCTTTCAATCTTGTCGATATAGGCAAGCTCTTCTATCGAGCGCGCACTATAAGCCAAGATGATGTGCTCGTAATCTTCCCACGTCTGCAAATCTTGTAACATTGACAAAAATGGTGCCAAGCCCGTTCCAGTCGCGAGCAGCCATAAATCTTTTGGTAAAGGCTTTTGATAACGTGCTAACGTCAAAAAACCAAACGGCATAGTATTAAGCAGCAGCTCATCGCCCACTTCTAAATGCTGCAACTGCGACGTAAATGCACCATCGGGGATGACAATAGAGAAAAATTCTAATACTTCATCAAAAGGTGAAGAGACGATGGAATAAGCCCGAAAGATGTCTTCATTCAATGCAGCATCAGGTACATCGTTAACGGTGTCGCCTTGTTGCTGCTGGTAATATTTTAATTGACTGGGATTGACGCCCAAACGCACAAATTGACCCGCAGTAAACTTAAAGCTATCAGGACGGCTGACAGTGAAGCTAAATAGGTTTGGCGTCCACGTAGTCTTACTAAGCACGGTTACTGTCTGAATATTATCACTCATAAGAATTATCGACTCACTTTTTAGTAATCATTATTTTTATCAAGACTTTGAACGACACAAAATAAAAGATGCGCCAAGCTTATCATAAAGCTGGCGCATCTTGGGTTTCTGACCGTAATAACAGATAAGCAGCGGTATCAGCATACCCCTACTTACCCTTTTGCTATTTACCAAATACGTGCCAGACTTGCCCATTCAATCATGCTGTTTGGCAAGATACCAAAGAAGATAATCATCGCGGTCACCGCAATAACCATGATCCCGCCAGTACGCATCGCCCATTGGCTAGAAACGTCAAACTCAATGAACTGTTTCGGACGTTTAAAGAGGGTGAGCATCACACGTAAATAATAGAATAAGCCGATCGCACTACCCAAGATGATCATCGCTGCCAAGAACCAATTAGTTCCTTGTACCGCTGCCAATATCGCAAATAGCTTGGTAATAAAGCCAGCCGTCAAAGGAATACCCGCCAATGACAACATCATAATAGTCATAACCGCAGTCAATACGGGACGACGCCAGAATAGACCTTGATAATGGGTTAGCTCATCAGCTTCACCAGACAAGCGATAAGGGCTCGACATCAAGGTTACGACGCCAAAGGCACCGATAGAGGTCAAGGCATAAACCGCCATATACATACTAGAGATACTATCCGCTGCCGCGCCGATACTGACGATGACAATCAACACGTAACCCATATGAGCAATGGATGAATAACCCAATAGGCGTTTTAGGCTGGTTTGACGTACTGCCAATAAGTTACCGACTAAGATAGATAGAGTTGCCATGACCATGAGCAGCATCTGTACCGAGGGTAAGGCCAATAAAGACGTATCGATTAAGAAACGAACCGCTAAGCCCATCATAGCTACTTTTGATACCGATGCTAAAAAGGTAGCAATTGGTGCTGGAGCGCCTTCGTAAACATCTGGTGTCCACATATGAAACGGCGCAGCAGAGAGTTTGAAGGCGATACCGAACATCATCATCGCCGCACCAAGTATCAGAAGTGGCGACTCAAAAACATCACCCAATACCATACTGATTGGCTTAAAGGCGAGCGAGCCTACTTCGGCATAGATAAATGCCATACCCATGAGCAATGTCGCCGATGCCGTCGCTGACAGCACCAAGTATTTCAGCCCAGACTCTAGCGAGCGGTTGCGCATATAGGTATATGACAGCATACCGTATAGCGGTATAGACAGCATCTCTAAGCTCATAAAGAATGACGCTAAATGCTGAGCACTGACCATCAGTAAAGCACCAATCGTCGATAGCAACATGAGCAAATACAGCTCTTCTTTATTATCCTTGAGATTTGCCAAATACGCATAAGAGAGCGTACAACAAGCCAATGCACAGATAAAAATAATCACCATATTAAACTGAGCAAAGTTATCAATAACGAATAACTGCTCAGCGTTTGGTATGAGAGTACCGCTATTCACAATCCCTGTCATTTGCCCAATGAGGGTAAACAGACCAATATTTAAGCCGACGACCGTCATCGTACCAGTCACCATATGTGAGCGTTTAATTGCGATGGCAATCATGACCACCAATACCGTAATAACGACGGCAATGATTGGCGCATAAGGCAATAACCCCATCAAATCATTCATCGTAATATCATTCATGACTTAACGTGCCTCCATTGCATCAAGCAGTTGCGACGCATCTACTTGTGTGACTTGACTGTATATATAAGCGTTATTGATCCACTGCATCGCATGACTTGAGGTATCAAGGAACGGCTGTGGATATAGACCAAGCCATACCAAGCCTGCAGCGAGCATCAATAACAATGACAACTCACGCTTACCCAAATCTTTTAATGGACGCGTAGGCAAACCATGTGCTTTGGTTTCTTGCATGGCGACTGCTTCGATGTTGTTTTTGCCAAATAATGCACGGTGAATCAAAATAAGCGAGTATAGCCCTGCTAGTACCAGACTGAATGTTGCAAAGACCACAAATACTGGATACTGAGCAAAAGCACCAAATAAAATCATGAACTCGCCAATGAAGTTACCTGTCCCCGGAATACCGAGCAATGCCGCACAGAAGAACATCAGTATCGGTGCGTAGTAACGGAACTGACCCCACATACCACCCATCAAGGTTAGATCGCGCGTATGTAGACGCTCATATAACTGTCCTGCCATGATGAATAGCGCTGCTGAGCTTAAGCCATGCGCTAACATCTGAATCATCAGACCTTGCAAGCTGAGTAAGGTTCCAGCATAAATTGCCAATACGACAAAGCCCATGTGCGAGATACTGGTATAAGCGAGCAAACGCTTCATATCGGTCTGCATAAAGGCGAGCCATGCACCATAGAAGATACCAATCGTACCCAAGGTCATCGCAATCGGCGCAAAATCTTGTGATGCTGCTGGAAATAATGGCAAGACGAAGCGAATCAAACCATAAGCAGCCGTCTTAATGAGCACCCCTGCCAAATCCACCGAACCTGCCGTTGGTGCTTGCGCATGCGCATCTGGCAACCAGCCATGGAACGGAATAATCGGCAACTTAACCGCAAAGCCAATAAAGAAGCACAGCATGATCGGATATTCCCAGCCACCAAGTGACGTACCGAGCAAATCATTATAATTAAAGCTCACCACCCCTTTTTGAGCGTAGCTGATAATGACCAATATCAAAATACCGACCAGCATAATAAGCCCAGACGCTTGGGTATAAATAAAGAACTTAGTCGCTGCGTATTCCTTGGTTTTGCCAACCACATCATGACCCCAAATAGCGATCAAGAAGTAGATAGGAACCAGCATCATCTCCCAAAAGAAGAAGAACAAGAACAGATCAATGGCTAAGAACACACCAATGACGCCGCCCAAACTCCACAAAAGGTTGAGATGGAAAAAGCCGACTCGACGCTGAATCTCATTCCACGAACAAGCTACTGCGGCAATACCGAGCAATCCTGTCAACGCCACCATCATCAGTGACAAGCCATCCATCGCTAAATGGAAGCTAATACCAAAGCTCGGTATCCATGGCACACTAAATTCAGCGACCCAAGGCACAGCAGCGTCTGGCGCAATCACTTGCTTACTCATGCCACTAAAGTCGCCGTATTGCCACATCACTAGCGACAATACAAAGGTCAACGTCATACCGATTAGAGCAATCCAGCGCGGCAGACGTTTATTAAAGCGCTCGACCAACCAACATAGCAATCCCGCAATAAAGGGAATTGCAATTAATGCTGGTAGCATCCACGTTTGTTGTAACTCAATCATCTTATACCACCGTCATCATTACCAGCACTAGTAATACAGCCATGCCCAAGCCAAAGCTTGCAGCGTAACCTCGAAGTGACCCAGTTTGCGTCGCAGACAATACCTTATTACCAGCAGATGCCAGCTTAGGCAAGACGAGCCACGCTTTATCGATAGGGTCGGCTTTAAATAAGCGGCCGATGAACAAAAAGGGTTTTACAAAAATTACATCGTATAGCGCATCAAAACCTAGACCATGATAACACCAGTGATATAGCGCCCCACCAACACGTGAGCGCTTAAAGCGGGTGAGCATGCGACCTTTATCCACCACATATAATAGCGCCGCTATTATTAGACCAGCCAGCATCGCACCCATGGCGATAAACTCAGCCGTATGCTTACCATGCGCTTGACCAGCGACTTCCAATAAATGCCCAACACTCTCTGGCAAGACGCCTTGTAATGGCGGAGTGATAAATGCACCCACTGCCGTTGATAATACGAGCAACACACTAAGTGGCAGCCAATACGACACACCAGATAACTTATGCGCGTGCGTTTTCTCTTCACCAAAGAAGATAATCCAAATCATACGGAAAGTATAAAGTGCGGTTAAAAATGCGCCGAATACGCCCATATAGAATAAAACCATGTGACCGGTTGCATAACTTTCCCAAAGAATCGCTTCTTTAGAATAAAAGCCAACGGTAACCCAAGGTATCGCTGCCAATGCACCGCCACCGACGATATAACACCAGAATACCAACGGTATCTTTTTACGTAGACCGCCCATCTTAAAGATGTTTTGCTCATGGTGTACCGCAAGGATGACTGCACCTGATGATAAGAATAACAGGGCTTTAAAGAAAGCATGAGTCATCAAATGAAAGATTGCGCCTTGCCAAGCACCAACGCCGAGTGCTAAAAACATATAGCCAATTTGGCTCATGGTTGAGTAAGCAAGAATACGTTTGATGTCGGTTTGTGCCAGTGCACAGAATCCAGCAACGACCAACGTCAACGCCCCTACGCCGCCGACCCAATATAATAAAATACCAGGGGTCAGCTCAAACAATGGATGTAGACGAGCGATTAAATAAACACCTGCCGTGACCATCGTTGCCGCGTGAATAAGCGCTGATACTGGCGTCGGACCTGCCATCGCATCAGCCAGCCATGTATGTAATGGCAGTTGGGCTGATTTACCCATCGCGCCGCCAACCAACATCATGGTGGTCAACATCATCGTTGGATTGTTGATATCGAATACTTCTGGTGCACGAGTAATAATTTCTTGAATATTAAGCGTACCGAATTCACGGAATAATAAAAACAGACCGAAGGCTAAGAATACATCACCCACGCGCGTCACCGTAAAGGCTTTCATCGCTGCAAGACCATTGGCGCGGTCATGGTAATAAAAACCAATTAGCAAGTACGAACAGATACCAACGCCTTCCCAGCCAAGATAAAGCAAGAACAAGTTATCTGCTAATACTAGCAATAGCATACTGGCAACGAACAAGTTCATATAGCTGAAGAAGCGGGCAAAGCCAGTGTCGCCTTTCATATACCAAGCGGCAAAGAGATGGATTAAAAAGCCGATCCCAGTGATGACACCCGTCATCGTCAGTGCCAAACCATCAAAGCTCAGACCGAAACTTGGGGCAAAATCTCCGACTTGGAACCATGTCCACAGCGGAATCTCTATGACTGTTCCTGCTGGATTATTGGTTAAAAAAGTATAACTAACGATTAGCGTGCATAGTGCTGATAACAGCATACTACCGACACCGACAATCGCTGCCACCTGCTCTGTTAGCTTATCGCGCATAAAGGCTAAAATCAAAAAGCCAACGAGCGGGAATATAAAGGTTAATGGTAATAAACTCATGACATCATCCTTTCATCTCATTGGCGCTGTCGACATCGAGATGCCCACGCTGATGATAAAACCGCAATAATATTGCCAAACCAATGGCGGCCTCTGCTGCTGCCAAGGTCAAAATAAAGATAAACATAATCTGTCCATCTGGATCAACCCAACGACTACCTGCCACCACAAATGCTAATGCTGTTGCATTCATCATGATCTCAAGGCTCATTAGCATAAATAGGAAGTTACGTCGTACCATGACGCCGCACAGACCAATGGCAAATAAGATACCTGCCAAAATCAGTCCATGGCTCATGGGTATCATGCCCAGTACATTCTGCGCCTCAGCAACTGGCTGTACTAAGCCTGCTACCTCGTGGGCAAACGGCACGTTTGACACATCTTGTGCCACGCTCGCTGCTAGTACCATTAGTCTGACTCCTTGCGCGTGACTTTATTCACACCCAGCTGCGTACCTACATTCATACTTACATAGTCATGCGGGTCAACATCTTTATATTCGTAAGATTCTGCCATTTTCGCCGCGTCAGCATCTATCGGCATGCCGTGATCATCGTAGTGTTTGATACTTGCGACATTAGCATTAGATCCTTGACTACCATTACTGTGGTTTGCATTAACAGTAACCTCATCAGCGATAGACTCTTTACCCAAATGATAAGCGGCGACTAAGGCTGCCAATAGTAGCAATGCAGCCACTTCTATCAACATCACATATTTAGTAAATAGCACCGTACCGACTGCTTTGGCAGATATTGTCGAGCCACCAATCATTGCCGCTTCGTCATGACCCATACCAATCATCGCATACAGCACAACCGCGATAATAATCGTTAACCCTGTCGGTAGCGCCCAAGTGCCCGCATCAAGCCAGCGCTCTTCACGCTCATCATTGCTCATGCCTAAATTAAGCATCATAATAACAAAGACAAATAGCACCATAATGGCGCCGGCATAGACGACAATCTCTAACGCACCAGCAAATGGCGCGCCTAGGACGAAAAATATCCCTGCGATTGCCAGTAATGACACAATCATCGATAAGATAGCATGCACTGGATTGGCCTGAGTCACGACGCGCAGACTGGCAAATATGGCCACTGCTGCAAGCGAATAAAACCCCGCCAGTTCAGGATGGTTCAAAATATTCATCATGGTAGCAAGCTCCTTAGATCAATCGGTGCAGCTTCGTTTTGTGCTGCGCCTTTTGGTTTGTCCGCTACCGCCATACCCGTCACACGATAATAGTTATAATCAGGATATTTACCCGGCCCTGAAATGAGCAAATGCTCTTTTTCGTAGACCAAGTCTTGGCGCTTATATTCACCCAACTCAAAGTCAGGCGTCATTTGAATGGCTGTCGTTGGACACGCCTCTTCACACAAGCCACAAAAAATACAGCGCGAAAAGTTAATTCGAAAAAACTCTGGATACCAACGACCGTCTTCACGTTCCGCTTTTTGTAAGGAGATACACCCTACCGGGCATGCCACCGCACACAAGTTACAAGCCACACAGCGCTCGTCTCCATCAGGGTCACGCGTTAGAACAATACGTCCACGAAAACGCGGCGGCACAGGTACCGGCACCTCAGGATAAAGGATGGTGTCACGCGGTCTGAGCGCATGACTATTGACCATCCACATGCTGCGGACAATGGTAAATAGTCCAATGACGGTCTTTTTTATGGTAGTAAACATGGGATTATTATCCTTATCAGCTTTACCCTAGTTCATCAATGATGGCTAGTGATGGCTACTAGTAATGATTACAACGTTGGGGAAAAGATCAAAATGACCGCAGCAGTAACCAACAGATTAATCAGCGTTACTGGCAGACAAACTTTCCAGCCAAAGTTCATCACTTGATCATAACGCGGACGCATGAGTGAGCCTCGAGCCAAAATAAACATGGTCATAAAGAACAGCGTTTTAATCATGAACCAAAAAGCTGGTGGAATAAATGGAATATCTAAATTAAAAGGTGCAAGCCAACCACCAAAGAATAAGCACGTCATCAAGGCAGAAATCAGTACAACGTTGACATATTCGCCAATAAAGAACATACCGAACTTCATGCCAGAATATTCGACATGATAGCCTTCAGCCAGCTCTTGCTCTGCTTCTGGCTGATCAAATGGATGTCTATGGGTAACGGCAACACCAGCAACGACAAAGGTCAAAAAGCCAAAAAACTGCGGAATGATATACCAGCCGTCGATTTGCGCCTCAACAATGGCGCGCAAGTTAAATGAGCCTGTCAATGCGACTACGCCCATCAGTGATAAGCCCAAGAAGACTTCATAACTGATCGTTTGTGCAGCAGAGCGCAAACCACCCAGTAGCGAGAATTTATTGGCAGACGCCCAACCACCGAACATCACTGCATAAACGGCAATACCTGCCATCGCAAAGAAGAACAGAATACCGATATCCCAGTCAGCAACACCAAGCGTTGGCGAAATAGGAATAATGGCAAATGAGGCCAGTGCAGTGAACATCGCGACCGCAGGTGCCAACGTAAACATAAACTTATCGGTAAAGTTTGGCGTCCAATCTTCTTTAAAGAAGATTTTGAGCATATCCGCGACTAGCTGCAACGAACCAAAGGGTCCGACGCGGTTTGGACCGTAACGATCCTGCCATAAAGCTAGCATGCGGCGCTCATAGACAATCATCATAGCGGCAACCATAACCACGACCAAGAAGATGACTAGTGATTGCCCGACCATAAATAAAATGGACCAAGCATCAAAGCTCATGCTACCAGCCAAGAAGCTTGGCACATCAGGGATAATACGGGTAACTTGCATATTACACCTCCTGTGTGGTGGTCGGTGCTGTGTTCATTTGCGCAGCATCGTTATTGTTCATCATATCGTTAGCCATGCTACCCATCATCGTCACTGGTGCATCCACTTTGCGAACCGACGCTGGCATTGATGGATGAATGATACTCACCTGCCCAACTGGGTAACCGATACAGCCTTCTGCTAAATAACCGACAATCTGTACTGGCAAGGTGATTTGTTGCTTATCGATTTCAATCGCTAAGTAATCGCCATTAGCGATGTTCCAGTCCTTAGCATCATCCATCCCGATACGCCATGCAGCAACAGGCAGTTGCTCCGCAACCACTGGGCTACGTGACGCCATCATAGAGCTGGCATAGATATTATGGATAGGCACCAGTTTGGCTTGTCCTTCCTGCATATCCGTTGTCGTCGCAGACATGGCATCTGGTGCAACATATTGACGTGTTTCTAAACGTGCTAGCTGATCGAACATGCGCACACCTGGGTCGCCATTTTTTAGATGACCACCGACCTTGTCTTGGTATTTATTCCACGCTTGTGGTGAGTTCCAACCTGCCGCATTGGCAAAAGGAATCATCGAGCTTGGGGTTTCTTTACCACTATAACCTTCCATTGAGAAAGTCAAACCGGTGTCTAAATCTTTTGGTTGCATCGGCTCATGTACGGATATCGGCGCACGCATGGCGGTACGGCCTGAATAACGACGCGGCTGACGAGCAATTTTAAGACCCGTCATACGGTAATCGGCATCAGGTGCAGCGCCTTTAATCCCAGCAAGCTTAGGGTGCGTTACGATCAATGCATTGATGACGTCATCTAGCTGCGTCCAATCAACATCACGACCTTCGATGCTGCTATGCACTGCATGTAACCAGCGCCAGCCTTCTTTAATACTGCTCATCGGATGATAGTATTCGTTGTCGTAAACTTGGAAGAAGCGCTGTGCACGACCTTCAGCCGATATCAGCGTACCGTCTGCTTCTGCAAAACTAGCCGCAGGTAATACAATATCGACATCTTTGTGCCAATCAAGTAGCTGATGATCCAGTGCAATGACAGTTTTATCAGATAATAGCTGCGTCAATTTATTGGCATCGATGGCATCAGTCAGCTGATTTTCAGCGACGATGACCACATCAAAATCAGTCGCCAGTAATTCTTCGACTGATTGACCGCCAAGCATGCAAACACCCATGCTATTGGCATCGGTAACTGTTAAGTAGATACCTGCTTGTGCCTGATATTTACTGTTTACTTCTTTCAGCTCAAGTTTTTTAGCAGGAGCGCGTTCTACATTGTCTTGCGTTTCTGTATCAACACCGGTTTCAGGTTTGTTTGGTTTAGCGGATAGCTCTTTATCTTCTATTTGCGCTTGCTCATCACGGACTTGAGCATTATACGTGTCCACTTGCTGCTGTTCAGTCGCTTTAATGGCTGAGCGTTTTTGGGTCAATGCTTGAGTAATCTGCGCCGCTGCTTCAATCAAAGCCGTAGAGGATAAACTGCTACCCGAGATAACCAATGGCTTATCCGCTTGAATCAAGTCATAAGCGATTTGCTTCGCTAATGCTTGCATACCGTCAGTCTCAGTACTGGCATTAGTACTAGTAGCAGTATCGACATCTTGATCAGCCGCTTGTGGGTCTGTTATTTCTGCTAAATCATCAGCGAAGTTAGCAATCTCATCAGCGACTTTAAAGCCAAGCTTAGTGATGTCTTCAGGCGTTGCTACCACACTGACTTTACTGATGTCTTCTAGCTTAGTTTGCACCACGTCGATGACATAAACTGGGCTTAACGCATCTTGAGCAATACGTTTAACCGGTTCTGCAAGCCAAGACTGCGTTTGCAATGCCGCTGCCATTTTCAGGCCTTCATTTTTTGCCGCTTGGCGTACTGACAGCGCGACACGTGATGAGGTTTGAGTGATATCTTCACCCAATACCAATACCGCATCATAGCTTTCGATATCAGTCATGCTTGGGTTATAAATGCCATCAGTACTCAATACTTCGATGCATTTATTAACCAATGCTTGCTGCTGATGATTGAGACCTGTTGAAAACTTATCAAAGCCAACCAGATTTTTTAGTGCAAAGTTGGTTTCTAAACTGGCACGAGGTGAGCCAATACCAATGACTTTTTTGTCTTTGAGTCGTTTGATGGTTTCATCAAGTGCATAGTCAATATTGATTTTGACATGCTTATCGTTGATACGCTCAAGCGCTTGGGTTGGACGATCGTCACGATTGACATAGCCGTAACCAAAGCGACCACGGTCACATAAGAAATAGCGGTTCACTTCACCGTTGTAGCGGTTTTCGATACGGCGCAATTCACCATAACGCTCACCCGGTGAGATATTACAACCTGCTGAGCAACCATGGCAAATGCTTGGTGCATACTGCATGTCCCACTTACGGTTGTAGCGCTCTGAATGCGTTTTATCGGTAAATACACCCGTTGGGCATACTTCCGTTAAGTTACCTGAGAATTCGCTTTCGAACTGACCATCTTTGTCACGACCAAAGTAAACGCGGTTGTTTGAGCCGTAAACACCCAAATCTTCGCCGCCCGCATAGTCTTTATAAAAACGGACACAGCGATAGCAAGCGATACAGCGGTTCATCTCATGCGCGATGAATGGGCCAAGCTCTTGGTTATGATGGGTGCGTTTGGTAAAGCGATAACGACGACGGCTATGACCTGACATATACGTCATGTCTTGCAGATGGCAATGTCCGCCCTCTTCACAAGTTGGACAGTCATGTGGATGGTTGGTCATCAGTAGCTCAACCATCGACTTGCGGAATGCTTTGGCTTCATCGTCAGTGACAGAGATATACATGTCATCGCCCGGAGCGACCATACATGACATCACAAGACGGCCGCGACCTGCTTCCATGTCTTCTTTATTTTGGAATTGCTTGACCGCGCACTGACGGCACGACCCTACTGAGCCAAGGGCTGGGTGATAACAAAAATACGGCACATCAATGCCGAGTGATAAGCAGGCTTGTAGCAAGTTATCTGCGCTATCTACTTCGACAGTGGTTCCATCAATATGTATGACTGCCATGCCGCTCTCCTTATTTCACTTCTGGCTGTTGATTGGCTGCCGCATCAATGACATCGACACCAACCGCCTGCGCGATTTTTTGATCAAACTCTGGACGGAAATATTTAATCGCACTCATCAGTGGTTCCATCGCACCTGGCGCATGTGCACAGAAAGTTTTACCAATCCATAAGTCACGCGTGAGGCCTTCTAGTTTTTCGACATCGCCGACTTGCCCTTCACCATCATTGATAGCGGTAAGCAATTTGACACCCCAAGGCAGACCGTCACGGCATGGCGTACACCAACCGCAGGATTCGCGTTGGAAGAAAATCTCGAGATTACGAACGAGTGGCACCATATCTTGTGCTTCATCAACGACCATAATTAGCCCAGTACCCATACGGCTACCTGCTTTTTGAATGGTGTCAAAATCCACCACCACATCTAAATGCTCAGTGGTTAAAAAGTCAGTAGAGGCACCGCCCGGTAGCCAAGCTTTGAGGGTTTTACCATCTTGCATACCACCCGCTAAATCTTCAATGATTTCGCGTGCCGTATAACCAAACGGTAACTCCCACAGACCTGGGTCATTGACTAAACCTGAGCAGCCAAACAGTTTGGTACCCGGTGTCTGGCTCTTGCCTTTGATGTTAGATAATGACTGATACCATTCAACACCATGGTTTAGGATGGCTGGCATGTTACACAAGGTTTCAACGTTGTTGACGACGGTTGGACGACCCCATGCACCAGAAATTTGCGGGAAAGGTGGCTTGGTACGTGGATTAGCACGGCGACCTTCTAAGCAATTAATCAATGCGGTTTCTTCACCGCAAATATAACGTCCAGCGCCAGTATGCACATGCAGATTAAAACTAAAATCTGAGCCTAGAATGTTCTTGCCCATGAGATTGTTAGCCAAGCATTCTTCGATGGCAGTGACCAGACGCTGGGCGGCTAAGATATATTCACCACGGATAAAGATATAACCGTCAGTCGCACCAATCGCATGTGCGGTAATCAACATACCTTCAATCAGCTGAAACGGTAGACGCTCCATCAATAGACGATCTTTAAAGGTACCCGGCTCCATTTCATCAGCATTACAGATGAGATAACGAGGTAAACCATCTGGTGGTGACATGAATGTCCACTTCAAACCAGCATTAAAACCTGCACCGCCGCGACCTCTGACGTTGGCAGCTTTGATCATATTCCCGACTTCTTTAGGCGATTGACTCAAAGCTTGCTTTAAGCCATCAAAGCCTTTTAACGACTCATAGGTGGTCAAATCTAGTACGGCATCATGATGTGCTAGACGCCATGTTAACGGTTTGGTTTCGCTAGTCGCTGTGGCTTTATCACCATAAATTGGAATGCTCTGCTCATTGAGCTGGCTAGGTGCTTTGCCTTGACTACGTTGAGCAATCTGCTCTGAAAGCGTTAATCTCATGCGTATAGCTCCAATAATTGCGTGACTTCTTCGGGCTGTACTGGACCATAGGTGTCTTCGTCAATCAACACAGCAGGGCCTTTGTCACAGTTACCTAAGCAGCAAATTGGCAATAGCGTAAAGCGACCATCAGCCGTCGTCTGACCATACTCAATACCCAGCTGCGATCTGATCTCAGCAGACAAGGCTTCATAGCCTGTCAAGAAACAAGCCACTGAATCACAAATAAGGATGACGTGGCGACCGACAGGCTGACGATAAATACGGTTAAAGAAAGTGGCGACTCCGTCCATATCTGACATCGGAATGTCTAGAATATTGGCAATGGCATTCACTTGTGCGTCATCGACCCAGCCGTTGCGCTTTTGCACAATCTTTAGCGCATCGAGCGAAGCAGCACGCGCTTGTGGGTAATGGTGCATAAACTCATGAATAGCCGCAATTTCCTCGCTAGTGAGGATGCTTGCCACATCTACTTTTGGCATTTTGTCGGAAACAATTTTCATAGTCTTCTATCTGTCCTCACTCATCACGCTTTATCAGCTAATAACGACAGTCTTATGAGTGTCGCTACATGGCAAGATATCAGCATTTTGGTGTGCCATTTGGCAATGATATATTGATAAACGTATTTCTTTAATAACGATAATTTTCTGATCAAAGCATTAGACTAAAGTATTAGCGATCACGGTACTAACGATCACAGTCGGCCATTACGATATCAATCGATGCCAAATACATGATGGCATCAGAAACGAGCGAACCATTAATCACCGATGGCATCTGCTGTAAATGTGCAAACGTCGGCGTACGGATACGGGTACGATAGCTCATCGTCGCCTTATCTGAGGTGATGTAATAGCTGTTCAAACCTTTGGTCGCTTCTACAATTGTCGTACACTCGCCCGCTGGCATCACAGGACCCCAAGATACTGAGATAAAGTGATTAATCAAGGTTTCAATATCGTTTAAGGTACGGTCTTTTGGCGGTGGTACAGCGAGTGGATGATCGGCTTTATAAGGGCCTTGTGGCATATTGTCCATACACTGGCGAATGATACGTAACGACTGACGCATCTCTTCGACCTTGACCATACAGCGATCATAAGCGTCACCGTTGTAACCCACTGGCACTTCAAAATCGTAATTCTCATAGCCCATGTATGGACGCGCTTTACGCAGATCAAAATCAACGCCTGTCGCTCGCAGACCAGCGCCCGTCACGCCCCAAGCAAGTGCTTGCTTGGCATTATACTGAGCAACCCCTTGGGTACGGCCTTTGAGCACGCTGTTTTGTAATGCTGCTTTGACATATTCGTCCAAGCGTTTTGGCATCCAATCTAGGAACTCACGAACCAAACGCTGCCANNCACGCCCCAAGCAAGTGCTTGCTTAGCATTATACTGCGCAACACCTTGGGTACGACCTTTGAGCACGCTATTTTGCAATGCCGCTTTGACATATTCGTCCAAGCGTTTTGGCATCCAATCCAAGAATTCGCGAACCAGACGCTGCCAGCCACGTGGCAGATCAGCAGCCGTACCGCCGATACGG
>NZ_DKHR01000025.1:18357-53707 GCF_002453835.1 Psychrobacter sp. UBA6739 | reverse complement strand
ATTATAAAGTTTTTAATGTGAGTGTTGTATGAATAAAGAAGATCTAACAATTGGTATTTTAATACCTGTTTATAATGTAGCGGATTATGTAGAAGAGTGTATAGAATCAATACTCACTCAAATCGATACTAGAGCATCTATTTTAATAATGAACGATGCTTCGACAGATAATAGTGCAGCTATTATCAAGCGTTTTGAAAATTACCCTCAAGTGCAAATCTTCGATGCGCCTTATAATAGAGGTTTGTCAGACACACGCAATGCGCTTTTCGATATGGGCCAAACAGAGTATATCTGGTTTATTGACTCTGATGATGTTATGTACGAAGGTGCTTATAAATCTGTCATGTCTCAAATAGAAAAATTGAACTCGGATGTGCTATGTGCCGATTATGTATCATTACGAGGAAAAAAAGAGGTAAATAAAAAAGGGTTTATAGGCACGTCTAATAAAAATTATATCAATAAGAGCAATAGCTTCTTAGATAATATTATTGAAAATAATAGTAATCATGTTTGGAATAAGGTTTTTAGAAGACAGATAATACAAGACATAAGGTTTAAAGAAGGATTGAATTTTGAAGATATTTTGTATATGACTGATATCTCATTAAAGAGTTTTCAATATAGCTATTTAAAACAGCCTGTAATAAAGTATCGTGAGCGTGAAGGGTCTATTTTAAAGAATATCGACAAAAAATACGTAGATGATTATTTATATGCTTTCACTTATCGCGTTGAAAACTATCAGAGAGATGGTGAAAAAGATGGCTATCATTATTTGCTGTATAAAGTATATAAACGTTATATAGGGCTGTTAAATAAAATCGCTAAAAACCATCAGGAAGATTTGTTAAAAGACACCTATGCTCAATACAATAAGTACTTCTCAGAGCTTTATCTTGTTGCTAATAAAGAGCTGCGAATACATCAAAGAATAACTCTGAATATTAAACGTTCCAAATTAGACAAAATTCTGAAAGGTATGTAGACCATGCAAAAGATCTTTAACGTTATCCGTAATAAGCCCTTTAAGGTTTTCTATAATGGCCTAGTGCCTAGAAATGTAAGGAAGCGCTGGAATTATCAGTATGATGATAAAATTAAGCAAGAAAAAGTAGCCTCTTACTGGAGGATGGTTCTTGATCAATACGCTGACAAAAAAATAGAAAAGTATGATACTCCACCAATCAAAAAAGAACTGGTAGGCAAAAAAATTATTTGGCAATATTGGGGACAGGGATTAGAAAATTTACCGGAAATGGTGGAAATATGTTTTTCTTCAGTAGACAGTCATGCTCACGATTATCAGGTTATCAGAATTACTGATGAAAACATAAATGAATATATAAAGCTTCCAGAGTTTGTTGATGAAAAACGTAAAAATGGAGTTTTTAGACCAGTATTCTTTTCTGATTTGCTGCGTGTTGCATTGTTGTCAATCTATGGTGGGGTTTGGCTAGATGCTTCCGTTTTATTAACAGATAGGCTACCCAAGGAATATGCAAACTGTAATTTTTTTATGTATAGCCGTGATCCTAACTCTCTTAATAAAAATTGGGGTACAAATGATACACATTTTTACTTTAATTGGAGAGATGAATTTAAAGTAAAACATCTTAGTAGTATTATGTTTTCTAAGCCAAACTCAATGATTACAAAGACCTTGGTTGACTTGCTGCTTTATTATTGGGAAAATGAAAGTAAAATTGA
The DNA here is from genome assembly GCF_002453835.1 of Psychrobacter sp. UBA6739. Lineage (NCBI taxonomy): Bacteria > Pseudomonadati > Pseudomonadota > Gammaproteobacteria > Moraxellales > Moraxellaceae > Psychrobacter > Psychrobacter sp. UBA6739. Next base: position 51,994 of record NZ_DKHR01000025.1, on the reverse strand, counting down.
GTATTACTTTTTCTTTCAAGTAATGATTAATGAATTAAAGGAGTCAAAAATTATAGATTTTGAATTTCCTGTTATTGATGATACTTTTCCACATTTATTACAATCTGAGATAAAAAAGCAATTTAATGAAGACGAATACAAAAAAATAGTTTCACAAGCTAGTATTCATAAGTTGACTATTCATGAGGCTTTCAAGGAAGAGTATTTCGAAAAACAAACCTATTATGGCTATCTAAAAAATAGATATATATATAAATAAAGGGGCTGTAGTAGATAAGGATTAAATATCACACCATTTTCTCAGCGTTTTAAGCTGAGTAGACGGTGATCCATAGTTGAATCTAAACTCGCACTCTTTTAAAAATAAATGGAAGTTCTTCTTATCGATCCCATTATATTTTCTGAGTGTTCTTTTAGACTGATTCCAAAAGTTCTCAATGCCATTGATGTGATTGTTTTTACCGCAAGTAAACTCTTTAGAGTGATTGACTCTGAAATGTTTAAACTCGCTCACATCTAACGCATTGTAACTTCGATAACTATCAGTATAAACAAAGCTGTCAGGCTTGATTTTACGCTTGATGACAGGCATTAATGTGCTTTGTTTGGTGTCTGCTACGACAATGGTATAAACCTTACCATTTCGTTTTAGTATACCAAATACAGCTGTCTTACCAGCAGCCCCGCGACCTCTTTTGCCTTTACGTACGCCGCCAAAGTAACTTTCATCTAATTTGACTTACACCTAAAAGAGCTCATCAGCTTCTAATGAGAGATGGTCGTCTATTACAAGTCTAATTTTATGATAAAAAAGTGCAGCAGTGTTAGGTTGAATGTCGAGCAAATCTGCGGCTGTTCTTGCAGTCACTTCAGCCGTGAAAACTCTAAGAGCCTTCGCTGTACTTTTTTACTTAGTTTACAACGGGTTATCTTCATAAAAGTAGTCTAGCATAGTGCTTATCTACTACAGCCTCTAAATAAATTAAGCATGAAATTTTTGCATGGTTCCAAACCAATTTTGCTCACCATTGCTATTTCTACCAAGATAGTGAAATTTAAATAGATTGGGTTGCTTAAGATGACACATTAAATAAACACCTTGATCATCGTCCACAATGTTTTTTTGAAATAATTCTTCTTGACAATTTTTTACAACATTAAAGAACTCTCTCCAAATATTTTGATTAGCTACTGTTACGCCACCTATGATAACTGCTCTATTATTTAAAATAGCAGATAAAACTTTGTTTTTTGTATGAGGGAAGTTGGGATTGTTAAAAAATAAAAAAAACTTGTCTTTTGTTAATGTGAAAAAATGAACATGTAAGTCATCAAAAGGGTAGTACCAATTATTAATACCTAGCAGAGTAGTATTATCTCTACAATATCCGAAGTCTACCCAAGCAACCAGATCATTAGACAAGTTAAAATCTTCAATAGCTTTGTTTACAAAGTAAGTTTTTAGATTAGTTACTAGGACATACTTTTCAGACCAATACTCAGGGTTGAGCTTGTGTTTATCGGGTATTTTACTCTTGAAATTATTGCTGTTAATTATCGATTTAATTTCATCTAGTAAGTTTCTAAACTTTTTTTCTAAATCAATAATGATGATCTTGGTTGGTTTGTTACCTCTTAATTTTCTGATATAAGGCTTCATTTCCTCAAAGGTAAATACAACCATTTCATTATCGAGTTTTGCTAAGTTCTCAAAATATGATAGGTATGTTTGATTATCCCTAAGTAGATGAGAAGGGTGTCCTTTTTCAGTGGACCAATCACCTCTACCAATATCAAAATAGGCAGTAACAATTGTGATTGACTTTTCAGTTGTTGATATTGAATTATCCATTACTACCGCCAATAATCTTTTAGCCAAGGGCTTGGCTTAACATGACGATACCACTTGCCGCCGCTACCATTGATGGCATCTGGCGGATTAATCTCACCATGAAAGATGACAATCTTTGCGCCATCCGGCAGAGTAGGTGCGCGCACAAAGTTAAAGGGAATAGGGGCGATGCATTGGTACTTGAAGCTGACACACCACGTTTTATCCCAATACTCCAAATGATGATGCTCACGTAAATAGTTAGACAGATAAGCCTGCTCATGGCGCACTTGGGTACGAATGGTGGCAAAGTTACGCTCAAAGTTTGCGAGCAAATCAGGATAGGTGTTCATGCCAATATTGAAACGATAAACAGAGCTATTACCAATCATTCGCCACGGTTTTTTCCAATCACGGATAATCACCACGCTGTCTTTGTGCTGAGCTTGATAGGTAAAAAAGGCATCTATGTTGTCAACAATAACAATGTCGATATCTAAAAATAAAGCCACACCCTTGAGACCATATAGTTCAGGTTTGAAAGTCGTGAGTTTTTTCCAACCACGCTCAGGTCCAGCAGGCAAATCCATCTCTGGAATAGGATGGCAAGTCACAGCAGGGTCGATACCGCTGCTATCATCAGTGAGGCAGATCATTTGGAAGTCTAAAGTCAAATGGCGACTGACCATATTATAAAGACGGTTGACGTACTCAGCGCCGTATTTGTCACCCCATTTCATACAGATAACATAACGCTGCTCAGCAGTGCTACTGCGTGCATGCGTGTGGTCTGTCGATGAAGTATTGGTTACGTCAGTTGCCATAATGCACTCATATTAATATAAATAAAAAATATTTAGGGCGTGTTCTCATTTTTAACATGGTGATAAAAATGAGATAAATTGCCGTCAAATGAAAAAATAGCGCAGACAATATTGAGCTATTGACTGACTATTTGACGCTATTTGGCAAAATTTAGCCATCTTTAATCCATTTATAGGACGATCGATTGAAATGAGAACACGCCTTAGTAACGTCTAAGGGTACAAAAGTCAGCCAATACTATCACAGCTAGGATTCACGATATCTCTAAACGTTTGGCTAATTGTAAGGTTATTGCTCATTGTCAGCGCGCGTGGTTGTATCATGAACGTTTTGATCAGCCCGCTTGTTGTCACAAATGAATTTGGCCAAAGTTTCTTCATCAACGTTGTAAGGATTCCCTAATGTGGGAATATGTTTGAAACGTCGATAGCCCCACATATAGTGACTACATTTTTCTTCAATCATCTGTTGCATGGCTTGGTTAAGTGCATAAGCGGCGGTCTCGGCATGACGATCATAAAGTGCTGGATCATCAAGCTTATAACAATAGATGTCAAATCCACGACCATCGTCACGGCGAATACAAGATAAGCCGACCAAGGCACATCTGGTTTTACTAGCAAGTTTAGAAGCAAGCGTACTGGTTAGCGTTTTAATACCAAAAAAGGGCACAACCACGCCGCCCGAAGGATCAGGAACATGATCGGGTAAGACGATACTAAAGCCACCTTGTTTGAGGGTTTTAAATATGGCTTTGACACCGCTACCATCGGTTGGTACTAAGGTCGCATTAAGCCTTGAACGCCCTTGCAGCACAAAGTTGTTGGTAATGTCACCTTTAACAGGTTTGTACATAATGGTTGGGGAACCAAACTGATTGAGCCAAGCGTTCATCATCTCCCATGTACCGAGATGCGGCACGATAGCGAGCATGCCGTTGGCACTCGCAAGTCCTTCTAATAAAATGTCTTTATTATGAACGTCGCGAATCTGAGCAATACTCCACTCAGGTGGCATGGCCCAGCTTTTGATCGATTCAATACTGGTCAAACACTGGTGATAAATAATCTCTTTGGTTACTACTTGTTTTTGTACATCAGTCAGCTTAGGCGCAATTAACGCCATATTGATACTGACTGTACGCATGATACTCAAATTGGGTATCTTGATAATCACCCACGCAACAAAACGTGCCAGTATCTGCAAGACAGACAATGGCACGATTTTAAAAATGTGATACGGATTCATAACCATTCACACGGTGATGAATCACGTAATAAGTACTGAAAAAAATATCCGGACATCGTTAGACCATTTATTGCGCAGGTTTGTTGGTGTCAGCCTGTGCTTTTTCGCGCACACGGATACCAAGATCACGTAGCTGTTTGCTATCGACTTCAGCAGGTGCTTGAGTTAGTGGGCATTCAGCAGTTTTGGTTTTTGGGAAAGCGATAACATCACGGATAGAGTCAGCGCCTACCATAAGCATAATCAGACGATCCAAACCAAAGGCCAAGCCACCATGCGGAGGCGCACCGAATTTTAATGCATCAAGTAAGAAGCCAAACTTGTCTTGAGCTTCTTGCTCGCCGATACCTAAAGCATCAAGTACCGCTTGCTGCATATCAAAGGTATTGATACGTAAGCTACCACCGCCAACTTCTGTACCGTTCAATACCATATCATAAGCGATAGAGAGGGCAGATTCTGGGTTGTTTTTCAATTCATCAACAGAACCTTTAGGTTTAGTAAACGGGTGATGCATTGACGTCCAACGACCATCGTCCGTTTGCTCAAACATTGGGAAATCAGTGACCCAAAGTGGCGCCCACTGACAAGTAGTCATCTCAAGGTCTAAACCAATTTTTTGACGTAGTGCGCCGATTGCGTCATTGACGACACTGGCTTTATCCGCACCAAAGAAAATAATATCGTTGCTTTCTGCACCAGTACGCTCAATCAAGCTTACCAATACGTCATCGGTCATATTTTTGATGATAGGAGACTGAAGACCAGATTCTTGGTCAACGCCGTTGTTGATATTGCTCGCATCGTTGACTTTGATATAAGCCAAACCACGTGCACCATAAATGCCAACGAATTTGGTATAAGCATCGATTTGCTTACGGCTTAATGACGCGCCGCCCGGGATGCGTAGCGCAGCAACACGCCCTTTAGGATCGTTAGCAGGACCGGCAAATACTTTAAAATCAACGTCTTTCATTAAATCAGCAACGTCGATGAGCTTTAATGGAATACGTAAGTCAGGCTTGTCTGAGGCATAGTCACGCATTGCTTCAGCGTAAGTCATGCGTGGGAATTGCTCAAACTCAACATCCATCATGGTTTTGAATAAATGCTTAATCAAACCTTCGTTGATGTTCATGATTTCTTCTTCGTTTAAGAAAGAAGTCTCAATATCCACTTGGGTAAATTCAGGCTGACGGTCAGCACGTAAGTCTTCGTCACGGAAACATTTAGCGATTTGATAATAACGATCAAAACCTGACACCATCAATAACTGTTTAAATAGTTGTGGTGATTGTGGCAATGCGAAAAAGTTACCTGGGCGTGTGCGTGATGGCACAAGATAATCACGCGCGCCTTCTGGCGTTGCACGAGTCAAGATAGGGGTCTCAACGTCTAAGAAACCATGGTCATCTAAGTAACGACGAATGGCTGACGTGGCTTTAGCACGGAAAACCATACGCTCTTGCATTTGCGGACGACGCATATCAAGATAGCGGTATTTCAAACGCAAGTCTTCTGATACCGTGGTTTTCTCATCATTTAATGGGAAAGGCGGTGTTTCAGATTTTGCCAATACTTCAATTTCTTTGCCCAACAGCTCAATCTGACCACTGGTCATATTATTGTTTTCAGTACCCGCGTAGCGTTGACGTACGCGACCAGTGATTTTTAACACATATTCAGGACGTACCGCATCAGCCATTGCAAAGGCTTCTGGCGTATCAGGGTCAACGACGACCTGCAAGATACCAGCGCGGTCACGCATGTCTAAAAAAATCACGCCACCGTGATCGCGACGACGATGTACCCAGCCTACGATACTAATGGTTTGATCGATGAAGCTTTCGGTTACGGCTCCGCAATATTCGTCTCGATATTCGCTATGCGTCATAGTGCTTTGCGTCATAATATAATTATCCAGTTGTCAGCCCAATTCGAAATACAATAATGCAGCCATTGCTGTACGATTTAAGCTATCCGCTAAAAACGCACAAACACCGCGATTAAGACAAATGGTCATCACGTTGGCTACAGAAAATTTGGTGTAAACGCATATTATGCCTAATCTGCCCTTGTTATACAACCAGTGGCGTCCAATCAAAGCGTAGGAAAGTATCAGTAATGGGCGTATTTATTCAGTAACATTTGCATTGGGTTAAATATTGTCATTTTGCTTGAAAATATCAGCCACTGTGCACATATCAGGCTCACTTATAAAATCTTATTAAAATTATTCTAATCATGTAAGGAATGCTACTTATGCTTTTTCACCCTGCTAAGAACCCTGTTGAGCTACAAGTTGTTCATCTAAATAAAAGCCAAGAACAACGCCGTGAAGACTTAATGGAGGCAACTCAAGGTAAAGCCGCGCTTAAGCAATTCAAAAAAGTAATGGCTAAAAAAGCCAAGCAAGCATTGAAGGCAAAAAGCAAAAATAAGAAAAAAAACAGTGATAATAAATCACAAGTTTTCGTTCTCGACTTTGACGGTGATATCAAAGCCACGGCAGTCAAGCATTTACGCGAAGAAATCAGCACATTAATCAGCAGCGCAAATAAAGGCGATGAAGTCGTGGTACGTCTTGAATCAGGTGGCGGCTTGGTTCATGGTTATGGTTTGGCAGCAGCGCAATTGGCACGTCTAAAAGAGGCTGGTTTAAAACTAACAGTCTGTGTCGATAAAGTCGCGGCCAGTGGTGGTTATATGATGGCTTGTGTGGCGGATAATGTAGTGGCTGCGCCATTTGCTATTATTGGCTCAATCGGTGTGGTATCACAGTTGCCAAACTTTCATAAATGGCTAAAAAATCATGACGTCGATTATGAGATGTTTACCGCTGGTGACTATAAACGTACTGTCACTATGTTTGGTGAAAATGACGCTGACGACCGTGCCAAATACCAAGAAGAGCTTGAGCAAACGCATGAGTTATTCAAACATTTCGTTAACACCTATCGTCCAGCATTGGATGTTGCTAAAGTAGCAACAGGCGAGCATTGGTATGGCGAAGATGCACTAAAATTAAATTTAATTGACAGTCTGCAAACCTCAGACAGTTATATTTTAGAGCGTATGGAAGACAATGAAGTCTATGCGCTGCATTCCCGTCAAAAGCCAACGCTCGCCGAGAAGTTGGGATTGTCACAAGCTGCCGAAGCAACGGTGAATATGGCGATTGACAAGCTGCCAGATGCGCTAGCACGTTTTGATTTTAATAGCCGTTTAAATATCCTAAGGTAGTTTTCAGTTTTCCACTCTAAATAGATGCATTGTTTGTATTTTGTAAAAGGCGTGTCCTAGCGGGTCGCGCCTTTTTGCTGTTTATTCATAAATGCTGTGTTATAAATGTGGCATACAGAACAGAGTATACGCACGTACACTATAAGATTAGTATTGGGCTTTTTATAAAAGTTTTATGTGAACGTGATGAAAATCATTAACCATCAGCAAGGAAAAGGATGCCAGCTATGTCTGAAAATACATTGATGTTTACCGCCACCGAACATGGTCAAGCCATGCATGCCAAAGTCAAAGCATTTATCGAAACCCATATTGAGCCAATAGAAGCACAGTTTTGGGCGGATTGTCATGCGCAAAACCCAGACGGTAATTGGAAAAATTGGCAATGGCCAGAAAAATACGAGAGTTTGCGTAAACAAGCACGCGAAGCCGGTCTATGGAATTTATTTTTACCAGATGACACGCTAGGGGCAGGGCTGTCGGTGACCGATTATGCACCGATTGCCGAGCTCACTGGACGCAGTTTATTAGCGCCTTATGTGTTTAACTGTAATGCCCCCGATAGCGGCAATATGGAGCTTTTATGGCGCTATGGTTCAGAGGAGCAGCAAGACAAATGGCTAACGCCAATCTTAGAAGGTAGAACGCGTTCGGTATTTTGTATGACTGAGCCTGATGTCGCCTCCAGTGATGCCACCAATATGCAAGCGACAGCTGTGGTTGATGGCGATGAGATTATTATCAATGGCAGTAAATGGTGGTCATCAGGTCTGGGTGACCCTGCGGTCGATATTTTGATTGTAATGGCATATACGCCTGATGATAATAAAGACCGTCATCATCAACATTCGATGGTATTGGTCCCAGCAAAGACAGCGGGTGTCAACATCGAGCGTATGCTCAAAGTCTTTGGCGATTATGATGCGCCGCATGGCCATGGTGAAGTCAGCTTTGATAACGTACGTGTGCCCGTCAGTCATTTTATCGGTGGAGCGGGTATGGGCTTTGAGATTGCACAAGGTCGCCTAGGACCAGGTCGTATTCACCATTGCATGCGCTGTATTGGCGCTGCCGAAAAGTCGCTAGAGCTGGCGGTTAAGCGCGGTATGGAACGTACCGCTTTTGGTAAGCCATTATTACAACTGGGTGGTAATTTTGAGCGTATCGCTGAGGCGCGTATTAAAATCGATCAAGCACGTTTGTTGACTTTATATGCAGCGCAAAAAATGGATGCGCAAGGCACAAAAGCAGCATTGACTGAAATCTCTGCTATTAAAGTGGTTGCACCAACCGTGCTACAAGAAGTGGTCGATATGGCAATTCAGATTCATGGTGGCATGGGCGTTTGCCAAGATACGATGCTACCTGCATTCTTTGCCCAAGCTCGAGCGCTACGTTTAGCCGATGGTCCTGATGAAGTGCATAAAACGATGATTGCTAAGTTAGAATTAAAGCGTCAGGGTTTTATTCGTCCTTCTAAATCTGGTAAATCCTAAGTTTAGTTATTCATAAACTTATAGAAATTGATTTAAATGAGCATTTGCTTGAATTAATTTCTCATTGCAATTCACTATTACACCGTTAATAGTGAATTTTTATCCCTATACTCACTGATAAAAATAACTGACCACACGATAAGGAATGTCATATGGCAACTGCTAATCAAAGCAAAACTACCATTAAAGAAGTAGCTAATAAAATCTTAGATAAAGGCGGCGAGGTTCGTGAGGGCGAAGAGCTCGACGCCAAAGCGGTCAGCTCGTGGCTACGTGCTCAAGGCGTCGATATAGAAGGCGAGCCTACCGTTACTCAATTTTCAGGTGGTGCCTCAAACTGGACCTATCGTTTGCAATATGAAGGCGAAGGTAACGCTGAAAGTAAAAGCCAAGATTTAATTTTACGCCGTCCACCAAAAGGCACCAAAGCAAAATCAGCACATGACATGGTGCGCGAATACACGGTTCAAAAATCCTTAGAAGATGCTTATCCTTATGTACCTAAAATGGTCGCGCTATGTACGGATGAGTCCGTCATCGGTGCAGACTTTTATGTCATGGAGCGTATGGAAGGTATCATTCCTCGTGCCAATTTGCCAAAAGGTATCGATTTAAATGAAGAGCAAACGCGTGCATTATGTACCAATGTTATTGATGCTTTGATTGAATTGCATCAAGTCGATTATAAAGCGCATCCTGATTTGGTCCATCTTGGACGCGGTGAAGGTTATTGCGAGCGTCAAGTAACTGGCTGGGACAAGCGTTATGTCAAAGCCAAAACACCTAACGTCCCAAGTTTTGCCTTAGTCCGTCAATGGCTCGGTAAGCATACGCCTGCTGACAGTAAGACTTGCCTCATTCATAACGATTGGCGCTTTGATAATGTAATTTTGAATGCAGCAGATCCGACCAAGGTGATCGGCGTACTCGACTGGGAAATGGCGACCTTGGGCGATCCTTTGATGGATTTGGGCAGCGCATTGGCGTATTGGATTGAAGAAGATGACAACATAATTATGCAGCAGTCACGCCGTCAGCCCACCCATTTAAAAGGCATGATGACTCGCGATGAGGTGGTTGCTTATTATCTTGAGCAGACAGGTCTAGAGATAGACAACTGGACGTTTTATGAAGTGTTTGGTCTGTTCCGTCTAGCGGGTATCGTTCAGCAAATTTATTATCGCTACTATCATAAACAAACGACCAATCCAGCCTTTAAAAATTTTTGGATTATTGTGCACGTATTACATGCCAAATGTCTTAAACTGATTGCTCAATATGAAGGTGAGATTTTGTTTACTAACCGAGTACAGCCGCATTTGCAAGATATAGGTATTGATGCTGCGATGATTGAGCAGTTGCCAAGTCCTATACAGGTTGTGATTAAAGGTATTTTGCCAAAGAGCTATTTTGGACAAAGCGCACCTAAAGCTGAAGAGTAAGCAAATTAAAAATTAAAAATCTATGGCGTTTAAAAATTATAAGAGTGCGATTAATAAGGCAATATTTTATGACAACCATACTTTTGGCCCGTCATGGTCAAGCGTCATTTGGACAAGAGAATTACGATCAACTCTCAGAGCTGGGTGGCAAGCAAGCGCAGATGCTAGGTCAGCATTACGCGACGACTCAGCGTCGAATCGATGCGATTTTTACTGGTAGTTTGGTTAGGCAGCAAGACTCTGCACATCATTTTTGGCAGCGTTATCAGTCATTTTTTGATAGCGATATCTCTAGTAAGCCTGCGATCGATATAAGTGCGCCGGATAGCTATGTACTGCCACAATTTGATGAATTTAATCATAAAGACGTGTTTATAAAGTCTAATCCTGCTTTCATGAGTAAAGGTGCTATTGCGGCTGAGATTGCGCAAGCAGAAGTGCCATCTATGCGTTTGGCGGAGTTATTTGATGCTGCGATGCAGCGCTGGCATGCAGGTGACAATGACATTGATTATATTGAGAGCTGGTCACAATTTAATGAGCGGGCAAAACAAGCGCTTGAGCAAGTGCGTTTGCAAGTGGCTAATCTGAATTTAGAGCGTGATAGTACGGTGCTGGTGTTTACTTCGGGCGGCATTATTTCGGCTATTACCGCGCAGTTATTACAACAAGGCAGTCAGACTGCGTATCAAATTAATAAAAGCTTAGTTAATACGGGCGTGACGTCTATTACTTTAAAAGCGCAGAGTACACGGCTATTGTCTTTAAATGAATACAGTCACTTATTTGCTGATGGCAAACGCTTCGTGACGTGGCGATAACATAGCATGTGATAGCCGGTGAGATATCAAGGTCATAATTAAGCCGTGATTAACATCAGGATAAAATGGCTGCTCTAGACACGTAGCCGATTTTTATGTTATTAGAATCAGTTATGATAACTGTTGAGTACTTTTTGTGTATTTTTATAACAGACAAGCCGCACTTATCAATTTGCGATATTATAGACTGTCAGCTTCATATAATATGGATGTAAACAGGACGTTCTATGCAAAATAAATTGATCAATTTAGTCACCAAAAGCGCTAAACAAAGTAAAAATCAGCTATTTAGCGCGATTCAGCCTGCGCGCTATCTAAAAGATTTAAGTAAGCAGCAGATTGGTCGTGGTAAAACAGTATTAATCACGGGTGCCAGCTCAGGACTGGGCGAAGGCATGGCAAGATTGTTTGCCAAGCTTGGCTATAATTTAGCGATTTGCGCGCGTCGTACCGACCGTCTAGGAAGTCTACAAGCAGAGTTGATGGCAGCGTATCCTGATATTCGTGTTGAATATCGAGCATTAGATGTCAGCGACTATGATGCCATATTCGATGTATTTGATGCGTTCGCAACTGACTTTGGTCATATCGATCGTGTGGTGGTCAATGCGGGCGTCGGGGATAGTCGCCGTATTGGTAAAGGGCGCTTCGATACCAACCGACGCACCGTTGAGATTAACTTTGTCTCTGCGCTCGCGCAATGTGAAGCGGCGATGAATATATTCCGCGCACAAAACAGCGGTCATCTGGTGGTGATATCAAGCATGTCAGCAATGCGTGGACTGCCTAAACATTTGACCGCTTATGGCGCAAGTAAGGCAGGTCTGGCTCATCTGGCAGAAGGCATTCGTGCTGATATGTTATTAACCAAATTGCCCATTAAAGTCTCGACCATTTATCCAGGTTATATCCGTACTGAAATTAATGAAAATGCCAAACCACTACCGTTTGAAGTGGATGCAGATACGGGCACCAAATCCATCGTTGCAGCGATTGAGGCTGGAGTCGATGAAGCTTGTGTACCAAGTCTACCGTGGTCTATCGTCGGTCAAGCAATGAAGCATTTGCCATTGCAAGTGGTCAATAAAGTCAATTAGTAACTAGTTGACTTTATTGCTTTGGCATCAACAGCAATGAAGTCAAAAAGAAGACAATAAAAAACCCTCAGCATTAAGGTTGAGGGTTTTTTATTGCCTTCTTTTTAAAAATCTAAAATCTATGCACTACAGGGTTTGAGGATTATCGGACATATGCTTTTCACGTAGCTTTTGACGCAATATTTTACCCACATTACTCTTTGGCAACTCGCTCACGAATTCGATATGACGTGGGCATTTATAACCAGTCAAATTGTCCAAAGCAAACTCTTTAATATCACTCTTGGTAACATTGTTATCAGCAGGGACAATATAAATTTTGACTGCTTCGCCTTGGTGGTCATCAGGAATACCGATCACTGCGCAATCAATGATGCCTTTATAATCTAGCATGACTGACTCGATCTCATTTGGGAAGACGTTAAAGCCTGAAACCAAAATCATATCTTTTTTACGATCAAGTAAAGTGATATAGCCTTGTTCATCCATACTGATGATATCGCCAGTACGGAAGTAACCATCGCTGGTAAAGTCATTGCTATTGTCTTTATTAAAATAGCCTGAAGTGATGTTTGGGCCTTTAATACACATCTCGCCAGCTTGATGTAAGCCGACACGATTACCTTCATCATCAACAACAATAATATCTACGCTAGGGACTGGTATACCAATCGTACCATTAAATTTGCGATCAGTGATGACGTTAGCCGTACCAGCTGCAACCCCTTCAGTCATCCCCCAACCTTCGACCATCGGGCAACCAGTGACTTCTAACCAGCGAGCAGCTGTTTGTTCAGTTGCTGCCATACCACCTGCTTGTGAGATGCGTAGTGAGCTAAAGTCCAAGTCTTTAAAGGTTGGTTGGTCAAGTAAGCCTTTAAACAAAGTATTCACTGCTGGCAATATATGGAACGGCTGTTTTGATAGCGTTTTAACAAAGCCCGGCATATCGCGTGGGTTAGGAATCAAGATAAAGGTGTAACCCGATCGCATGCCTAACAGGGTCAGCATAAAGGCAAAAATATGATAAAGCGGTAACGCCATGACCATATTGATATAGACTTCATTAATATCTGAGGTGATAGGGCGGTACCAAGCTTCTGACTGCATCGCAGCGGCGACAACGTTACGCTGAGTCAAAACAGCGCCTTTCGACAAACCAGTCGTTCCACCAGTATATTGCAAAATTGCTTTTTGCTGCAGTGTGGTTTTTGGTGATTGGATAGGCAAGTTTTTGCCTTTCTTCAGCACATCAGGAAACTTGGTCACATCGTATTTAGGGTCATTCAGGTTGTATTTAGGCACTAAGCGTTTGACCTGACGGATAACCGTATTACCCAAAATACCCTTTAGCCCCATCATATCGCCCATTTTCGAGAGGACAATACGCTTGATGTCGGTTTCTTCAATGACTTGTTCAAGTGCTTGAGCAAAGTTATCAACCACAAAAATAACCTGAGCACCAGAATCATTTAATTGATGGCGCAGCTCACGACCAGTGTAAAGTGGGTTAACTGGAGTGCAAACGTAGCCCGCTCGCAAAATACCAATCATCGTTGGCAGATATTGCGGCACGTTTGGCATCATCAGTGCAACCACACTGCCTTTAGGAATGCCTTGCGCTTGTAACCATGCAGCAACGGCAAGTGAGGCTTTATCCACATCACCATAAGTATGAGTGACACCCATACAAATAGTCATAGGATGCATACGAAAACGATTGAAACATTCCTCATACAGCTCTATGAGGCTCTCATATTGATCAGGATTAATGGTCTTGGGTACGTTTTCTGGATATTGCGCCAGCCAAGGCTTATCTACTGTCATACTTAGCGTCCTTAAATGTTGTGATACGTTAAGGTTCTATAAAAGAGTAGTCACATCCTTGTCAACAATATAAATCATCGCCTTGAGAGCAATGGATTGTCGCGTGCTATCCTATCGATTCACAGACTGCTAAAATACGGTGACCTCTATATAAATTATTTAACTACAAGCTCATTTCGCTATAAAAAGCAGTGCTCTAAATACAGTAAACAGCTGGTTACTATTATCCTTACTAAGAAAAGCACCACTTGCTCATAAACTGATCTGAATTGAACGACTATCGACTCACATTAATAAAAAATAGCGTGACTTATTTTGGCAACACATTAACATAACTACAATTGATATTGTTATTTTTATACAAGAACTTGATAGTTTATAATTAAGTTTGATAAAGCAAAAAATATATGTTGTAACCGTATAGAGGATAAGCGGTTAGCAACAAGTTACGAACGGCATTTTCCTTGGAAGTTTGTGAATCAATATACGAATCATCTATTTTATAAAAAAATTTATTACGTGAAAGCGTTAACATTGTAGTTACAAAGTAATGATTTTCTGTATAAGAATCATAGGTTCACATAAAAAAAGCGCTCTACATATGATGTAAAACGCTTTTTGATAATGATTTCTTTATTTACAATTGTGGGTTGTCAGACATATGCTTTTCACGCAGTTTTTGACGTAATACTTTACCCACATTACTCTTTGGCAACTCACTGACAAATTCGATATGACGCGGGCATTTATAGCCAGTCATATTGTCCAATGCAAATTCTTTAATGACGTCCTTGGTGACATTGTTATCGGCAGGGACGATATAAATTTTGACTGCTTCACCTTGATGCTCATCGGGAATACCGATCACCGCACAATCAATAATACCATCACAATCTAGCATCACTGATTCAACCTCATTTGGAAAGACATTGAAGCCTGAAACCAAAATCATGTCTTTTTTACGGTCTAATAATCTAAAGTATCCTTTTTCATCCATGCTGACGATATCGCCAGTGCGAAAGTAGCCATCTGCCGTAAAGTCATCACTACTGTCTCTGTTAAGATAACCTGAGGTTACGTTAGGACCTTTTACACACATCTCACCAGCTTCGTTGACACCAACGCGATTGCCTTCATCATCGATGACAATGACATCGACACTAGGAACAGGGACGCCAATTGTACCGTTAAACTTGCGATCAGTGATGACGTTAGCGGTACCTACAGCGACACCTTCTGTCATACCCCAACCTTCAATCATGGCGCAACCAGTGACTTCCAACCAGCGAGCAGCTGTCTGCTCAGTTGCTGCCATACCACCTGCTTGTGAGATGCGTAATGAGCTAAAGTCTAACTCTTTAAAGTTTGGATGATCAAGTAAGCCTTTAAACAAGGTATTCACCGCTGGCAATATATGGAACGGCTGTTTTGACAGCGTTTTAATAAATCCTGGTATATCACGTGGATTAGGTATCAAGATAAAGGTGTAGCCTGAGCGCATGCCGAGTAAACTGAGCATAAAGGCGAAAATATGATAGAGCGGTAACGCCATCACCATATTGATATAGACCTCATTAATCTCTGACGTAATCGGTTTGGTCCATGCTTCTGATTGCATCGCCGCGGCGACGATATTACGCTGCGTTAAGATAGCCCCTTTAGATAGTCCTGTTGTGCCACCTGTATACTGTAAAAATGCTTTTTGATCTAATTGCATTTTGGGTTTGTGGAAGGGCAGGCTTTTGCCTTTCTTCAGTACATCAGGAAACTTGGTCACTTCGTGTTTAGGGTCATTTAACTTGTACTTAGGCACTAAGCGTTTGACCTGACGAATGATGGTATTCACTAAGATACCTTTTAAACCCATCATGTCGCCCATTTTCGAGAGGACAATACGCTTAATATTGGTCTCATCAATGACTTGTTCGAGCGCTTGAGCAAAGTTATCAACCACAAAAATAACCTGAGCGCCAGAATCATTTAATTGATGGCGTAATTCACGACCAGTATACAGTGGGTTAACTGGGGTACAAACGTAGCCCGCTCGCAAAATACCAATCATCGTTGGCAGATATTGGGGCACGTTTGGCATCATGAGTGCAACCACACTGCCTTGAGGCAGCCCCTGCGCCTGCAACCATGCAGCAACGGCAATCGAAGCTTTATCAACATCATCGTAGGTATGGGTCACGCCCATACAGATACTCATAGGGTGCAGACGAAAGCGCTCAAAGCATTCTTCGTACAGCTCCATGATGCTGCTATATCTATCGGGGTTGATAGTTTTTGGTACACCATTAGGATAATGGGCAAGCCAAGGTTTATTCGGCGTCATAGTCAGCGTCCTTGAAGTTTAAAATAGGGTGAATTCTGTCGTAAAGCAGTCATATCCGTGTCAATAAAACACATCAGCGCTGACGTAAACCGTTTGCCGCTGAGCGTGATAATATCCTTATCTATTGACTGGCTGCTAGGTTTTATTACTATAGTACAAAACGACTTAATCATTATTAAAGGATAATGAAGTCAATTGAACGAACAGATCGCTTAATCATAAGAGCATTTTTACTCTTAAATAAGCTCTACCTGTTATCTAACACTAAGGTATCAGAAAATAATGATACATTTAAGCAATACAGTAGCATGAATATCATCAAATACTATACTAGTATGAAATACTGAGCAGTGCATAAATAAAGCTGAAAAATATGATTTTTATGGAATTTCACGTGACTGGATAGTTGTGCTGTTTGTCACTTAAGATACGCTATTCGCCGCTTAAGTAAGTATAGAAATGGATGAGTGAAGCAAAAAAAATTATCATAGCCAACATCAATATATCAACTATAGATTTGTCAGCACTCCAACTGAATGCAGTTATGCTCAATTATTCAGGTAATATCAGTTGCTTGTTTTGATTAAAAAAGCGTCGATAAATGAGTAAAGCGCTGATTGTACAGCCGAGCGTACTGCTCACACATATCAAAAACATAGTGACTATCTGATAGCGAATCGCTTGAGTGGGGTCAGCGCCAGCCAATATTTGACCCGTCATCATTCCGGGCAAGCTAACGATACCGACGACTAGCATAGAGTTCAGCGTTGGAGTCATGCCATTGACAATGGCGGCGCGTATTGGTTCATGCACTGCTTCAAATGGGCGAGCAGATAGGCTGAGCATCATCTCTATACGTCCTTGCTGCTCATGAAAGGATTCAATCAACTGGTTGCTGGTCAATGAGATAGCGGTGAGCGAATTGCCCAATATTAGCCCCAATATAGGAATAACGAATTGTGGTGTGTACCAAGGCTGTACTTTTAAAATAACCATGATGGCTATCGCAGTGACTAATATAGCCGAAGCGCTTACCGCCAGCAAAGTGTCAGTTAACAAACCTTTATAGCTACGTTTGACGCGATTTTTGGCAGCAGCGCCTGCAATCAAGGTCATAATGGTCAAAATTAACAGGACTTCATACCACTGTTCACGAGCAAAAATCCATGCCAATATCAAACCGATAAAACTAAGCTGGAGCACCGTGCGGATAGCCGCGATTAACAGCGTTTTGGTCAGCTGTAAGCGTAGCCGCCAAGAGATAATAAGAACGATGATAATTAAGCTGCTGGCAAGGGCAATATCACTGTAAGTTAAAAATACTTGTATGTCATCTGTACCGCTCATAGTGGCTCATTATATAAACTGACGAATATAAGATAGACGTTAATGCGAATTTGTTAAGAAAAGTTATCTTAAAGAGTGACATGACAGGCTTAACTCAACGTTAGAATATCTCAGTTAATACCCCTGCTTGCATCTGCCAATGCTGATCGGCTAATGGCATGATGTCTTTTGTATCGTGAGTTACCCACAGTAATGTACGCTGACTATCTGCCTGTAACCAGTTCATGAGTAGATTGACGAGCTGGGCTGATGTGTCACTATCTAGGGCCGCAGTAGGCTCATCTAGTAACAACACCCGAGGGTTCAATTGTAAGAGGCGTAACGTGTTGACCAGTTGCCGCTCGCCGCCCGATAGATGATAGATTTCTTGCTGTAAAAAGTCAGCGCGGCGTTGCAATTGCTCAAGCTGTGCGATATGCCAGTCGATATCAAACCTGCGATGCTGATGCGCTTGTAGCTGATAAGGCATTTGCAAGTTCTCAAGCACACTGCCTTCTAATAATTGTGGGTGCTGGGCGAGTAGGGCAACGTGCGTGCGCCACTGTATCGGTGCAGTATCATGGATACTATAATAAGCACTACTGGTTGATTGGTCATCAGAGCGCAAACGAACATTGCCACCGCTCATGGGCAATAGTCCAGCCAATACCCGTAATAATACCGATTTACCACTGCCAGAAGCGCCTGTCAACACGGTTACTTGACCTGCTAACAGCTTGCCTGTGGCGCCATCGATTAATAATCGTTGACGATCAGGTATGATTGGCTGAGAGACAGTGTTTGCTCTTAGTTTGCTGATCCATCTTTGACAAATACTAGATAGCACAGATGTTG
Organism: Psychrobacter sp. UBA6739; assembly: GCF_002453835.1. Taxonomy (NCBI): domain Bacteria; kingdom Pseudomonadati; phylum Pseudomonadota; class Gammaproteobacteria; order Moraxellales; family Moraxellaceae; genus Psychrobacter; species Psychrobacter sp. UBA6739. The sequence goes on along the minus strand of NZ_DKHR01000025.1, from coordinate 33,648 downwards.
TGGCTTCTGTAGCTTCCATATTTTTGTTGTTAATATTGTCATCGCTAACCTTGCTATCATTATAGGCAGGTATGCTGGCTGTGCGTTTACTGTGCACCTGAATACTCTCGAATGTCAGTATCGGCTTAGTACTATGAAGATGCATAAGTCATTATCGCTAATTATTCAGCCACTAATTATTCAGCCACTAATTATTCAGCCACTAATTATTCAGCCACTAATTATTCAGCCACTAATTATCCAGCCACTAATTATCCAACTACTAATTATCCAACTACTAATTATCCAACTACTAATTATCCAACTACTAAGTATCTAACTACTAAGTATCTAACTACTAAGTATCTAACTACTTAGCATTCATCTGCTCGTGGATCGCTTGCTCAATGGCATCGCGTAAATTTTTTGGGACACGAATAGGGCGCATGGGCGTGGTGCTAGCAACCGCAGTATCGGCTTTATTATGGGATACAGGCTTGGTTTTGACTTGGTTTTGCACACAAGCAATGACGATTTTGCCACTACTTAATAAGCTGCTGCTAGCATTGGCATTGCTATTAGCATTATCGGGAGAAAGGCTGTTTGGGCTGTGACGATGAATGCTTTGGTAGAAGATAATGCTGGCAGGTTTTAACTCAACTTTATCGATACGCACATTGATGACTTCATCTAACAGAATGGCTTTTTTGTATTGCAAGTCTGCTTGACTCACAACAAAATGCTGGATTTCTCCATCGTCAGTCTGCAAAAAATACCCATTCAAATTCAGTTTCCCAAACCAATCACGGCGGCAGTTTTCAAAAAACACCAAATGATTGGCATGGTAGACTATACCGCCCGCATCAGTATGGTTAATATAGACATTATAATTTTTGGTAAACAATGGCGTATATTCGCCGTCTACACTTGCCACTGTATTTGTATTTTTGCTGTTATTTTTTATCATAAAGATGCTCGGTCATTGTTTTAATAAATATTGTTCGATGTTCATGATTCGATGGCCAAAATTTGATAGCAGCCATATTAACCACAACTACTCTAGCTTAAGATATCAGGGCGCGCAACAGTTAGGTCGGTCGACGTCTGTTATGATAGTGGATTATGCATTTTCATAGCCCATTTCTTTATATTAGCACCGTATTTTCATCAATTAGTATAGGATAATTTATGACCCGTTTTGTCAGTTTTAATATCAATGGTATTCGCGCTCGTCAACATCAGCTTGAGGCCGTGCGAGAAGTGATCGATCCTGATGTGATGGGTCTACAGGAAACCAAAGTACATGATGAGCAATTCCCCCTAGAAAACATAGAGAGTCTGGGCTATCACGTAGAGTACTTTGGACAAAAAGCCCATTATGGTGTGGCGCTGCTATCCAAGGTTGCACCTATATTTGTGCAAAAGGGTTTTCCTGGTGAAGATGACGAGGCGCAGAAGCGTTTTATCCATGCCCGCTATGAGTTTGACGGTCGTGAAATTGATGTGCTCAATGGTTATTTTCCACAAGGAGAGAGCCAAGACCATCCGACTAAATTCCCGATGAAGCGCGCTTATTATGCAGATTTGATGGCGTATATCGATACCCTAAAAGCAGAAGGTCGCTCGCTCATAATCATGGGTGATATGAATATTGCCCCAGAAGATACTGATATTGGCATTGGCGACGTCAATGCTAAGCGCTGGTTGAAAAATAGAAAGACCTCATTTTTACCAGAAGAACGCGAGTGGTATGCGGCGCTGATGTCACGCGAGCTGACAGATACCTATCGCTTACATTATCCAGAGAGCACAGAGCTATATAGCTGGTTTGATTATCGCAGCCGTGGGTTCAATGATGAGCCGAAACGTGGCTTGCGTATCGATCATATTTTGTGCAGCTCGGATCTTGTTGAGGCCTGTGTTGATGCTGGGATTAGTTATGAGCTACGGGCGATGGAAAAACCGTCTGATCATGCGCCAATTTGGTCGGCATTTGATTTAAAAAAAGGGTAATATTTATGTAGGTCGCGTTTGATACTTCACCAGCCGTAGCCTCATGGTTGAAGGCTCAACGCACCTCAGTGTTTATCGCATCATCCGTTATAAATAATGATAAAAATTTTACAATAAGGATTGAACCATGGCAGTCGGAAATGTTGCAGTACCTGATATTATTTATCCTATCGAAGGAATCAAGCTAAGCGCCACTGCCGCAGGCGTACGCTATAAAGACCGAGATGATTTAGTAGTGATTGAGATCGCTGATACCGCGACCACTGCGGTTGTGACCACCAAAAACACCTTTTGTGCTGCGCCTGTACGGGTGTTGCGTGAGAATTTTGCCAAGATGAGTCCGCGTTATTTGGTCACTAACACAGGTAATGCTAATGCTGGGACGGGTGCTGATGGCAAACGTCGAGCCGTTGATATCTGTGCCGCTCTGGCGAGTAAGGCTGGCGTGGATAGTAATGCAATATTGCCATTCTCGACTGGTGTCATTGGCGAGCCATTAAATAGCGATGCGGTCATCGCGGGCTTAGATAATGCACTTGCCAATTTGGGGGCTGACAATTGGCTTGCCGCGGCGAATGGTATTCGCACCACAGATACGATTCCGAAGCTCGCTAGCCAAAAAATTGACGTGGCGAGTATTAGCTATCATGTGACAGGTATGTCAAAAGGCTCAGGCATGATACGCCCTAACATGGCGACCATGTTGGGCTATGTGGCAACTGATGCCAATATCGCTGCTGACCTATTACAAGAGATGCTAAGTGCCATTAATGAGCAGTCTTTTAACCGCATCACTGTCGATGGCGACACTTCAACCAATGATTGCTGTGTGTTAATCGCCACGGGTGCTGCCAGCTCAGATATCATTGATAGTCCAGAACATCCGCATTATCAGGCTATATTTTCGGCTTTGACCGAGGTGTTTGTCCGTCTGGCGCAATTAATCGTACGTGATGGCGAGGGTGCTACCAAGTTTATGACCGTCAACGTCACTGGCGGCAAGACCACGCAAGAGTGCTGCGATGTGGCATATGCGGTCGCGCATTCACCTTTGGTCAAAACTGCGTTCTTCGCTAGCGATGCCAACTGGGGTCGTATCTTAGCGGCAGTGGGTTATGCGGGTATCGAAGACTTGGATACGGAACAAGTGGATGTCTATCTAGATGAGGTGATGATTTGCCAGAATGGTGGCGTCGCGCCTAGCTATACAGAAGAAGCGGGCAAAGCAGTCATGAGTCGCCCCGAGATTACCATTCATATTGACCTTGCTCGCGGCGATGCCAGTGACACCGTTTATACTTGTGATTTGTCCTATGACTACGTCAAAATTAATGCGGATTATCGCAGCTAAAAACTATTGATAATTATTAAAAACTAAAATCAATCATTTTTTTGGTCTAGTTATCATCAAGCCAGAGCATGTATTGCTCTGGCTTTTTATTGTGCAAATTAAGTACGTGTCAATAAGTATGTATCAATTTACCCTGTTATTTCATACGTTGCATTAACATCAGTTGCAAAAGCTGACGTTACTTTACAAAGCAGTTATAGAGCAGAAGACGAGTTGCGCTCTATACTGACCTTAGTAAACAAACAATAGACGACATTATTGAGACGTAATAGGTTTATTCGGTAAAGCTAAATCAGGTGAATACTCTTGCTTGGCTCCATATCGACAGTAGCATTACACCCATCGAAAAAATTGACTGATATTTTTAAAATATATTTACCAGTATGATGTGTCCAAAACAATAATCTCAAACCATCAATAATGCATTTATAACAACTAACTGAGGATTTAATAATGAAAAAATTAGTACTTGCAGCAGTAATGACCGCCTTTGCCTTGTCAGGTTGTTCTACCATGGGTATGGATAACGAACGTACTATGGTTGTCGATGGGCAACCTATGAATGTTAAAGTGGTTAACATTCCAAGTTTTGAGATAGAAGTAGCACCACTGAAAGCCGTCTGTGAGCTGTCAACAGCTGAGGGTACTAAGGTTGAAGCAGAATGCCTACAGTATCGCCAGACTTATCAGAAAAACTACACGCCTTTAAACGGCAATATTCAGGGCTTCACTTATGAGCCAAACTATCGTTATATTCTAGATGTTCGCCAAGAAGTCATGATGGATGAAAATACTAACATGGCTAAGCCTGTTTGGATTCTAAACGAAGTGGTTTCAAAAACAGCTGAGTAATTAATCATTGAGTATGTCTAGTTAACGAGCATATTTAACCAAAATAAAAAAGACCTCTAATTCTTCATTAGGGGTCTTTTTTTATTTCAGCAAATACTTGGGAATGTGATGTCAGGACAGGCTATATTAAACAATCGTTATGTTAGCACTGACTGTATTTTACACTGACGCCATGAGTGGCAGTAGGGATACGATTGTCTGCATAAACGGCAAGACCGCCTCGTGAGGTTTCTTTGTATTTATCTAGCATATCCGCACCAGTGACTTTCATGGTTTCAATCACTTTATCTAAAGAGACAAAGTGCTGTCCATTACCGCGGCAAGCAAGTCGTGCCGCATTGACAGCTTTGACGGCGCCCATGGCATTGCGCTCGATACAAGGCACTTGCACTAGACCGCCTACAGGGTCGCATGTTAGACCTAAGTTATGCTCAATACCAATTTCGGCCGCATTAAGGCATTTAGCTGGATCACCGCCCAAGATTTCTGCCAATGCAGAAGCTGCCATGGCACAAGCAGAACCCACTTCACCTTGGCAACCAACTTCAGCGCCAGAGATGGAGGCATTTTGTTTGATTAAACTGCCAATAGCAGTCGCATTTAACAAAAACTTGCGTGCACCATCTTGGCTATAGCTTGATAAAAAGTCACGATAGTAATGCATCACCGCAGGAATAATACCTGCTGCACCGTTGGTGGGGGCAGTGACGACATTTCCGCCATTGGCATTTTCTTCATTGACCGCTAAGGCATATAAATCAATCCAATCCATGGCAGCGAGTTTGTCATTTTTGGTAATGGGTTGGTTCTTCTCGGCGCACAGCTGTAGATGTAATGCTTGGGCACGGCGTTTTACATCCAAGCCTCCAGGCAATATGCCACTGTTTTGACAGCCTCGCGTCACGCAGTCCTGCATTGACTCCCAAATAGAGTCTAAGTAAGCAAAAACTTCTGATTGATTGCGGTAATGACATTCATTTGCCAATACCAATTCACTCACGCTCAAGTGGTGTTGACGACATTGCTCCAGCAATTCTGCGGCGCTGTTAAAGGGGTAAGGAATGGCATCAATGGTCGGCGTGGCGTTATCTTCATCCGGATTGGTGGCATCTTCTTCATTGATAACAAAGCCGCCACCTACCGAATAATAGGTTTGTTGATAATGACTGCCGTCGGTCAATAATGCACGGATAGTCAAGGCATTAGGATGGTAGGGCAAAACGGTTTCGTCATACCAATGAATATCGCGCTCTGTCTCAAAGGCAATAACATGCGTGCCTGCTATATTGAGCTGTTTGTCTGAAAAAATCGGTGACAAATATTGACTGGTCAAACGGGTATCGATCGTACTAGGAGCATGCCCAAGCAGCCCTAACAATATAGCAGTATCGGTTGCATGCCCTTTGCCTGTGGCTGCCAAAGAGCCATAAAGCTCAATTTCAACGCCTGTAATAGCCGTCAGCTCTGTTTGCTTGGTTAATGAGCCCAAAAAAAGATTGGCGGCGACCATGGGTCCTACCGTGTGTGAGCTTGATGGGCCAATACCGATTTTAAATAAATCAAAAACACTAATCATAATAACTTACCAAGTTTTTTAAGTGCACTAACATGTTGTATAGCTGCTTTAGGCACTTTCATTGAGAATATAACAGGCAGCTCTCGCTTATAGCACCGACAAAGGTGTAGAGGAAGCACCGCCCATGGAAGTATTAACGCAAAAGAGGAAAAATGGTGATTGAATAATAACTTTTATTTGTTTTGAAACTCCGCTATCATGCTCGGAGCTAATGGCTATGTAACATCCTGTAAGTTGATTGTCGCTGCAGAGTACACTGAGTCATAAGCGACCATAACCATTTTTTAGTTAAACATATCCGACCACATACATCTACCAAAACATGGTCATCATACCAAATAATACTTTTGGTTTGCCATATTGCAACATAAATGAATGAGTCAGGGCGACATATTATAAATGAAAAGATGCGGATTTTACTCGTTATCGTAATTTCTAGCCACATATTCTTGCCGATTGATGCTCTGATTTAACGCAATTTTTATTTTTCATTTACTGTTGTCTATTATTTTAGCCCAGTTTACATAGGACAAGCGTGTATGCCATCTCAAAAAGACCCTTCCTCGCCTTTAGAAAACAGCGCTCAAGCACCATCTGCTGAACCTGGATTAGAGGCTGCGGCGATCAGTCCTCCGTACAATCCAGACTTTGAAAATGGACGCTGGTTTCCGACATGGCGTCCGTATCAAGGCGATTTAGATCGTGATCCGGTCGTTATCAATGAATATTTGCCACCGTCAAAAAGCGTGCTATTAGGTGTACAGCATACTTTTGCGATGTTTGGTGCGACCGTGCTTGCGCCGCTGTTAATGGGCTTTGATCCCAACTTAGCCATTTTGATGTCAGGTATCTGTACGGTGATGTTTTTTCTGATCACTGGTGGGCGTATGCCGAGCTATTTGGGCTCAAGTTTTGCTTTCATTGGTCCCGTTATCGCTGTGACAGCTTATGCAGGCGCAGGGTTCAATGGTAATTTGAATGTCGCTTTGGGCGGCATCATGGCTTGCGGTATCATTTATGCGTTAATTGGGCTGCTGGTGATGAAAACGGGTACTGGCTGGATTGAGCGTTTGATGCCGCCTATCGTTACTGGTGCTATTGTGATGATTATTGGTCTTAATTTAGCGCCAGTGACCATTCAAGGGGTGTCTGCCAATCAGTTTGATGCTTGGATGGCTACCTTGACCGTATTACTCATCAGTGGTGTGGCTGTCTTTACACGTGGTATGCTGCGTCGTCTGTTATTACTGGTTGGTTTAATATTATCCTATTTTGCCTATTTTATCATGACCAACGTCATGGGTTTTGGCGCAGCGATTGACTTTAGTGGTGTGGCAGCTGCTTCGTGGTTTGGCTTACCTAGTATCCATACGCCTCGCTTTGAGATGAGTGCTATTATTCTGATTGCGCCTGTAGCCTTTATTTTAGTGGCTGAAAACTTAGGGCATTTTAAGGCTGTCGAAGGTATGACCAAAGCTCGTGTAACGCCTTATATGGGTCGAGCATTTTTTGCTGATGGTTTGGCAACCACTTTTTCGGCAGGATTTGGCGGTACTGGTGTGACGACTTATGCTGAAAACATAGGTGTGATGGCGGTGACTAAGGTATATAGCACAACAATATTTGTCGTGGCAGGCGTGGTAGCTATTTTATTGGGGCTATCACCAAAATTTGGTGCCATCATTCAGACGATACCAGCCGCTTTATTGGGCGGTGCGTCCATTGTGGTGTTCGGTTTGATTGCTATTGCAGGCGTCAAAATTTGGATAGACAGTCGTATCGACTTTAGCAAAAACAGTAACCTAATTATCGCGGCTGTGACCGTTATTATGGGTACCGGTAACTTTAGTTTGCATTTAGGCGGCTTTGATTTGGGCGGTATCGGTACGGCGACTTTAGCAGCGATTGTCTTAAATGCGTTATTTAACCAAGGATCTGAAGCGAAAGCCGCTCATCAATCATCGGCTAAGTAATCAGCTTTTATGATGCTTAGGTTTTAAACCTATCAGTTAATGACGGTAACAGCGTATATCACTCCATAAAAAGCGCCCATGCTNNAGCATGGGCGCTTTTTATGGAGTGGCAACAAGTGCATGATAAAAATGCAGAATAAAAGCTACTTGTAGTCTCGCTTGTAAAATTTTGAGAAAAACCGATAACGTCGTAGGGCGCGCGGCTTAGGTTTCAGTGAACCCAAATAGATTGCAAACATAGTCAGCAGAGCACCGCTCCACTGTAAGCTATTAATCGGTTTGTCCAGCCAGCTATAATCAATGACCAATGCAGCAATGGGTTCTGATAATAATAATAACCCAGTTAACGCCAAAGACAGCTTAGGAATGGAATAGGCAATTAGTCCCCATGCCAAGCATTGCATCACTGTGCCGTAGATAAGCACCCAGCCAATTTCAGACCAAGTATTTGGCAAAATATGACCCATATCAAACACAAACATAGGAATAATCATCGCCAACACACCACCGATACTAATCAGCTGCATCAGCATAAATATGGGTGTGGGTTCAGTATCATGGGTCTTACGGATAAAAGTCATCGATGCCGCTAGCATTGCCCCTGAGACGATACCAGTGATGAACCCCCAAGTGGCAGCGCTGTTATGCGCAAACTCAGGACTGCCTATCATGGCCACACCAAACATGGCTAAAAACAAACTGATAAGCTGCAATATAGATTGGCGTTCGTTAAAATATAAAAACCCAATGGCGGCTAAAAAGAAAATCTGTAGGCTATTCAGTAAAGTCGAGATGCCAGGGCCGACCGCATAAATACTCTCGTGCCAGAGCGCCAGATCTAAGCCTAAAAAGACACCTGATAATAAACCATAAAAAATAGCGCGCCTTGAGCGGGGTAGACGCTGTCCCATGATTTTGGCCAATACAGCGAATACGACACCTGAAATAGCCAAGCGCCAAAATGCCATTGCCCAACCGCCAATATCAACGTGAGCGACAATCAAACTACCCAGACCAAAGATAATACAACCAATGACCAACCCAGTAGAGGCAGAGCGTGAAGAAGCAATCGCCATATAATGTCCTTATATCCATATTATTATTTTATCTTACTGTATCAACGATGACGCCAATGAATACTGACGCTAACACAAGCCGTATTGTCTAGGTTTTGACGCTAAAATGAAATGGTCAAACCATCATTTATGCTTATTGTTTGATTTATTATTGCTGTATCAGGTTTTATCGCGTTATAAATTAGGGATAAAGTCAATGACGCCCTTGAGCTTCGCTCACATAAGAGAACCTCTATAACAATGCGAATATATGGTGGAGACACTCTTACAGGAACGATGTTGGCGTGGATATCACTATTTGTTAATCTAGTGGTTTATAATCTCTGTAGTGGCACAATAAAAAGAGGATAGTTTCTTATTAGTCTTTACCTCAAGTACTTCAATACCATTAGCCTAGGTTCATCTATGTTGCGACGTTCATTATCCCTACAACAACGACCATTGATATCTGGTTTTGCTATCGCCATCTTTGCTAGTACGCTATTTATGGCGCCAAGCGTACAAGCGGCCAGTTGCAAAATTCCAAAAAGTTATTATAAAAACGTGGCTTGTACGGCAAATAGCGGCTATTTTTTGGCGACAAAAGATTTCGGCGCGCCTGTTGCTCTGATTAATAGTAAGGGCAAAAGCGTCGTTGATTTATCACGTTATCAAAAAGTCGATGCCAGTAAGATATCGGCAGGTTTACTGCCTGTACTGCGCAATGGTCATGTCGGTTATCTTAATATGCAAGGTCGTGAAGTAGTGCCTGCGATGTATGATGTGCTTAAAGAAGGACAAGGTTGGGCGCGTCCCGTCTCTAACGGGCGTATCGTGGTAAAGCAGGATGGTAAATATGGGGTCATTACTACTAGTAATAAAACCATCGTGCCGTTTTCGTCCGCGATTAGTGACATTGATGATTACCAAAATGGTGTCGCCCGTGTACGTAAAAATCAAGCAATCAGTTGGATTGATGAAAACGGTAAAACGACCAGTGACCCAAATGGTAGTAACAACGAGCAATCCACGACGCCACGAGCACCTGCCAGCGCTAATGGCAATGCATCCTCATCCAACCAGAAACTTCCCAATCGCTTTACGATGCTACAACCGCGTCAGCAAGATGGCAAATGGGGGTTCATCGATGACAATAATGTGACCATGATTACTTATTCTTTTGATGAAGTACGTCCCTTTGCCGAAGGCTTGGCTGGCGTGCGCATCGATGAGAACTGGGGCTTTGTTAATCTTGGTGGCGAGTTGGTGATTCCTTTTCGCTTTGCCAATAGCGGTGTGTCAGCTGGTGATCTTTATCAAGGCAAACCCGCCTTTACCTTTACTGGTAGTAAAGCGTGGATTGGCAATCTAAAAAACGGCAATAAAATGTGTATCGATAAAGAGGGCACAGGAGTGGGTTGTGATTAAGCGGCGAGTCAAAATCTAAAGACTTACTTGATCTAATGACCTAGGTAAAATATCCAGCATAAAAAAGAGCGTAAACCCTATGAATCAATAGTAGGATTTACGCTCTTTTTTATTACGGATTTTATGATGAGTAAATAGCTATTTTTCTAATAAATGATTGCTGATTAAATCAACCATATAAGGTTGATAGTATTCAGGAATATCATGTGCCATGCCTTCGATTAAATGAAATTTAGCATTCGGAATGGTCTTGGCAACCACGCGACCTTGTGAGGCGGGCAGTAGTCCATCTGCGCTACCATGCAGTACGATAGTCGGTGCTTTGACTTGCTTGCTAAACCGGCTGATAGAGCCTGACGCCAAGATAGCATTGAGCTGTTGTACCGTGCCGAGCGGATGAAAGTTGCGCTGATAACGCAATTTGGCAATTTCACGCACCATCCGTACGTTGACATGCCCAGGCGTACCGACTGTCTTCATAAACCACACGCTATGGCGCACGATATCGCGCTCAGAATGACTTTCAGGGCGGTTGATCAGGGTATATAGCTGCTTAGGTTTTGGTGGTTTTAAAAATGCACGGTTGGTCGTGGTAAACATCAACGCCATACGCTGCACTAAACTTGGATAACGTGCCGCTACGATTTGCGCAATCATGCCGCCCATCGAAGCGCCAATCAGATGGGTTTTGCCCAACTGCAATGCCTTAATCAAACGAACAGTATCTTCTGCCATATCCGTTAAATTATAAGCAACTTGCGTACCTTTATTGGACAACCCGGTTTGCAGGCGCATCATCATTTTTAGCTGACTGATACGCGGTAGTCCATCAATCTGCACTTTAGAAGACAGACCAATATCACGATTATCAAAACGAATGACAAAAAAACCGGCGTCAATAAGGCGCTTGATAAAATTATCTGGCCAAAATATCATCTGTGAGCCAAGTCCCATAATCATGAGCAGTGGTGGATTATTAGGATTGCCACCTGCCTCAACACACAGCTCAATGCCATCGCCGATATCAATCATTGATTGATACAGATGCTTGCTAAGGTCAGAGTCTCGCCATTGGTGCGCGCCAAACTTTTGCCACTCAGGAGTAGGGTAGCCACCTAAGTCTTCTGGTAGGGTTGCCGATGGTTTGATGTCATTCGATGTTGTCATGAAGTGTCCTAATTAGAGGGTCGTCTATTACAGCTCAAGCATCTCAAAATCAAGCTTGCCCACACCGCACTCTGGGCAGGTCCAATCATCAGGGATATCATCCCATTTGGTGCCTGGGGCAATCCCTTCTTCGGGACAGCCGAGTGCTTCATCATATATCCAGCCGCAGACGATACATTCATAACGTTTCATAAATAGTCCTATCGAGCATTATCAGTGTTTATAATCCGTGTTACAGGGTGTTTTTGACGTTCATATTTACAATCACAGCTGTTAGATGAGACTGTAAAAGCGCACATAGTTTAGCATATAACCGTGATTTTCGTCGTTAAGTTTACACTTGTATATTGAGATTGATTGGTTTTTATCAAGGGGTTTAGGTCTTCTGTCTGTCAGTAAGCACCTGTACGCTTATGTGCTCAACTGCGATATTTCTATCAATTATGTTATAATAAGCGCCGCTAAATTCACAGTATTAGCCATCATTTATCGTTGATATATTATTATCTAAATTACATTATCTAAGTCATATAAGCTAAGGGTTACCATGAGCATTAATGCTGCCGCTACATCTAAAAATGTCGAAAATGAGTCGTCTAATAAGCTCAATACGGATCATCCCTTTTGGCAAGTGATTCGCACAGTACCAGACTTCCCGAAAGTCGGCATTGATTTTTATGATATTACGCCGTTACTGCGCAGTCATATTAATGAGGTGATAGATGCATTGCTCGCTGCACTGCCTGAAGGCGTGATGGACGAGGTAGATTGTTTGGGCGCAGTCGAGGCGCGTGGTTTTGTCTTTGCAAGTTTGCTCGCAGGTCGATTGGGCAAAGGGATGATTTTGCTACGTAAACCCGGTAAGCTGCCACCGCCCGTTGCCAATAAAGCGTATGCTCTAGAATATGGTAAAGACACGCTTGAGATGCAAAACAATCTACCGCCTGAGCGCGTGCTATTGGTCGATGATATTTTAGCCACAGGCGGTACTTTAACCACCGCTTATGAGTTGTGTAAATCGGCAGACCATACCGTGGTGGGGGCGTTAGTATTGCTAGGTTTGGTTGATTTGCATGGCGAATTTCCAGTGCCTGTCTATACGGTTTTAAAGGCTTGAAACTGGCAACGCTTAGTGAATAGCGTGAAATGAAGCAATCAAAAAAGCGCGCTGAATGAGTTTAGCGCGCTTTTTTGATTGCCTATATTTGCTTTGTCTTAACGTACGTTACTTGTCTTGCTGGTAAGGTAAGTTTTACACGCCTGTTCTATTAGCATGCGACTAATCGTTTTTGGCTTGGTTATCTTAAAGTCTTTGGTGGTTAATATGGGTTTTTCTGATTGCCAAGATTCTAATACCTTGTTATTGGCATCATAGTTAACGTAAGCGCGTCTATAGTAACTGGCGTCTTTGCAAGAGATGAGCAATTGCTGATCGCTATGATGAATCGCTTTTTCTTTACCTTCCGTATCTACTTTTGTTTCATCTTTTTGTGCAGGGTATGTTCTGCGGATAGATACGGTGATGTTTTCGACACTTTTTTCGTCTATGATATTGATGTCGGAGCTTTCAATAGAGTCCAAGTCTAAGCTAAAAATTGATCCAGTAGGACTTTCTGATATTTTTGACCAGTTCACTGCATGCGTGCTGACTGCTAGAACACCACCCACTAATAACACTGATAGCCGTTTCATAATCAAGCCTTGCTTCTTGTTGTGAGAAGTGAGCCATGATAGCCAACTTACTATTAGCAGGCAAATTTCTTTTATAACCTGCGACTGAGGTTTGTAAAGTGCTGATCATATTCATCACCATTTATAACGCTCGACGCTCATATCAATGACGCATCGCTGCTAACATCTGAGCAAGCTCATCACGAGCACCAATAAAGCCATCGATACCTTTTGGTAATAAATCTTGTGTAACCGTGTCTTGCTGATAGGCGCTACTATATTCCTCTCGCGTTAGACTCACGCGTTTCATGTCGGCTACATCTAATGACATGCTAGGTGACAGTTGCTGTATCACCTCAGTATCCATCGCTGCCAGCGCGTCGATAAGGTCAGGCGCAATGGTCAATAGATCACACCCTGCTAGCGCCAATATCTGTTCAGTCGAGCGAAAGCTTGCGCCCATCACTTGCGTATTATAGTTATGCTGCTTGTAGTATTGATAAATGCGCTTTACAGACTGCACGCCCATATCATCAGAAGCGGGCACGTTTTGACGATTTTGTTGGCGTTTTTGCCAGTCTAAAATACGACCAACGAAAGGCGATATCAAGGTCACGCCTGCATCCGCACAGGCAATTGCCTGATGCTGTCCAAATAACAACGTTAAATTGCAGTGAATATTTTGAGTTTCAAGATAGCGTGCTGCCTCAATACCTTGCCATGTCGCGGCCATCTTAATTAATACGCGATCTGAGTTAACCCCTGCTTTTTGGTAAGCTTCCATAAATGCTAAGGCTTTATCAATCGTCGCCTGAGTGTCATAAGACAAACGAGCATCCACTTCGGTAGAGACGCGGCCTTGGATAAGCTCTAAAATATCACAGCCAACCTGAATGGTCAGCGCGTCAATCACTGCATCTATATTGCCATTATGACGACTCATGGTTTCTGACAGCATGCCTTGGTTGTCAGGATGGAGGAGTGCTTTGGTAATGAGGCTTGGATTGGTGGTCGCATCGATAGGTTTTAAGCGCGCAATGGCGGCAAGGTCACCAGTATCAGCGACAATGGTGGTCATGGTACGAAGCTGTTGTAATGCGCTCATCAGATATCCTTTTTGATCAAAAACAGATTGTGTTCAGTTACGTGGTAATTTTCTACTTTATAGTGCTATTTGCTATGAGTTTTAGACTGTAACATAGTTTTGAGTGGATGTTCCCCCCATAGTTTTGCCGTACATCGCTGCCATATTGCCTCTGTTTGCCAATATTGACGAATTTACGCGCATTTACACATGGGCACTGTCGATAGTTTTTGTTATAGTAGAGCGGGTCAGCGATCTGGCTGCTACATTTGCATGTTGGTGTATGACTAACATGCGGCAATAGTAGACGACAACGCTAGCAGTGCAGGGTGTTTTTGAGAGGCTGCTTGCTATCAAAACCGCGAAAGAGGACACCACCCGACATTAGGGTGGAGGTGAATTTCGCATATCCTGATTTTTGACACAGATACCTTATTAAAATCACATCAAAGCCACTGATATATTGATACAATAATTAAGTATTGTAATATTTCCAACTCACCAAGAGTATTTCATGAAAATCAACAAAGCGTATAAATTTAGGCTTGAGCCTAATGCGGAGCAGGAGATTATTTTAAATAATCTTGTCGGCTCTGCACGTTTTGTTTGGAATCAAATGCTAGCGATCTCATTTGAGATGTTTGCTAAAGATGAGTTTATTAATGCCACCAATCTGGTTAATAAAATTATAGATTTAAAAAGTAATCCTGATTTTAACTTCCTAAAAAGCAGCTCAAACGCTGTGTCTTTACAACAAAAAGTACGTGATCTCGCCTCTGCTTGGTCGCGTTTTTTTGATCCTAAAGTACATGCCAGGTTAAAAGAAAATAAAAAGAAACCCCGTAAACCTAAGTTCTTTAAATTGGCTGATGGCACAGAAATTCAACGACGACCATTGATGCCACAATTTAAGCGCAAATCCGATGGGCGCGACTCAATTCGCTTGGTTCAGTTTGATAAATACTGTCGCATAGAGGGCAATCGAGTCAAACTACCTAATGGCGTGGGCTTGGTGAAGTTTAGGAAATCACAAGACATTATTGGCACAATTAAAAATGTCACCATCAGCAAGAAATCAGGGCACTGGTACGTGTCTTTTGGTACGGAGCGAGAACTGGATCAAAACCCAATTCACCCCTCTA
>NZ_DKHR01000025.1:0-18242 GCF_002453835.1 Psychrobacter sp. UBA6739 | reverse complement strand
ATCGCCAATATTCGCCATGATTACTTGCATAAAATCACCACCGCGATCAGCAAAAACCACGCCATGATTGCTTGTGAGGACTTAAAAGTAGCCAATATGTCGAAATCTGCAAGCGGTACGCTAGAAAGCAAAGGGCGTAACGTCAAAGCCAAGTCAGGATTGAATAAGTCAATCCTAGATCAAGGCTGGGGCATGATGATTGATATGTTGGAATATAAGCAGCACTGGACAGGCGGGCTACTTGTCAAAATAAACCCACAATACACCAGTCAGACCTGCTCCCAATGTCAGCATATTACCAACGAGAATAGACAAACCCAAGCTAAATTTGAATGCGTCAAATGCGGGTATAAAGCAAATGCTGATGTGAATGCAGCTAAAAATATTCTTGCGGCAGGACATGCCGTGTTGTCTGTGGAGGGAGGATGCAGTAAAGGTCGCCCGTTGAAACAGAAAACAAGCGACCTTCGTGAGAAAGTCGCCTAAGAGCATCTGCTTTTAGAATCCCCCACTTGAGCTTGGCGAAAGTGGTGGGAGTGTGTCAACGAATATCATTGCTAGTATGCTTGACACCTCTGACCGTCATTGAGTGCTGATTCAATAATGAGATGACTGGTTGTCGATAATTAGCAATACTTAAAGACTTCAAAGTTAAAAAAGCAGTACCTAACTAGTAAAAACTCAGTAATAATTTTAGAAAAAGGATAGGCGGTAATGAGTGAGCAGTCATCAGAGCAAAACATGGATAAGCTAAATCAAGCCATCGCAGGGGCTAACGATACTGCAACTGAAAAAGCATTTTTGGACGATATTCGCCAAAGTATTGATACAGTAGACTGCGAAATTCAGACACTGATTAATAACCGTGCCAAGTTGGCTCAGCAAGTGGCCGCAGTAAAGAAACAGCACATTGTCAATAACCCAACTGCCGACAATAGCAATCCTATTTTTTATCGTCCTGAGCGTGAAGCGCAAGTGCTAAAAGCGGTGATGGAACGCAACACAGGTCCGATCGCTGATGACAAAATGGCGCGGTTGTTCCGTGAAATCATGTCGGTCTGTCTCGACTTAGAGGCACCGCAGCGCATTGCTTTCTTGGGACCAGTAGGTACTTTTACTCATGCTGCTGCGCTCAAACATTTCGGTAAAGCCGCTGATACCGTACCACTGACCACCATCACTGATGTATTCCGTGAAGTTGAAGCAGGCACAGCGATGTATGGTGTGGTTCCAGTCGAAAACTCGTCTGAGGGTGTGGTTAACCATACGTTAGATGGCTTTTTGTCTTCTACCTTAAAGATAATTGGAGAAGTTGAGCTGCCGATTCATCAGAATTTCTTGGTCGCTGAGCATACCAAACTTGATGGTTTAAGCCGTATTTACTCGCATCAGCAGTCACTAGCGCAGTGTCGTCATTGGCTCGATGTCAATTACCCGAATGTCGAGCGCGTGGCGGTATCGAGCAACGGCGAAGCTGCCCGCCGCTTGAAAAATGAATGGCATTCAGCGGCAATCGCAGGTGATGTGGCTGCTGCAGAATATGGCTTGCATAAGCTATATTCAAATATCGAAGACAACCCGAGCAATACCACGCGATTCCTTATCATCGGTCATGAAGCGATTGCGCCATCAGGTCAGGATAAAACGTCTATCGTCGTATCAGCACATGACAAAGCAGGCGCATTGATCGAGATTTTGAAGCCTTTGTCTTATCATGGCGTGTCGATGACCAGTATCGAAACCCGTCCTGAGCGTCCGAATAAGTGGGCATACGTGTTTTTCATCGATATGAATGGTCATATTGACGATCCAAATGTCAGCGCTGCTATCGCTGATATCCGTCCATTGGTAAAAGATGTGCGTGTTCTAGGTTCTTATCCAAAAGCAGTGCTATAGTCCCTCTACTGTAAAAGAGTCATGGCGTTTACCTCGCGTGAAGCATCACATAATCATCTGCACTCGGTTGCCTTGGTTACCCTTGACTCGCTCTGAAATTGAACCAACGATATAACGCCGAATGGGTCACATCACTTGCCAAAATCATATCTAAGGATAAATCATGCCGTCATCTCATTCAGTAGAGTCAAATTTATCACCGCTTGTACCTGCCTACGATAGTATTTTAGAGCTGGTGCCTTATCAAACGGGCAAGCCGATTGAAGAGTTGACGCGTGAGTATGGCGTCTCAGATGTGGTAAAACTTGCCAGTAATGAAAACCCAAGAGGCTACTCACCGCACGTCACGCTAGCGATTACTGAGCAATTGGGTCAGTTGGCACGTTATCCTGATGGCAACGGTTACTATCTAAAACAAGCGCTGGCTGACTTCAATGATGTCAGTGTGGAGCAGATTACTTTGGGTAATGGCTCTGACGATTTGCTTGATATTTTAGCGCGTAGTTTTGCTGGTGCTGACGATGCTATCGTTTACAGTCAATATGCCTTTATCGTTTATCCAATGTTGGCTAAAATACAAGGGGCGACAGGTATAGAAGTGCCTGCCCATCGCTTTGGTCATGATCTAAAAGCGATGAATCAAGCGGTTCAAGACAACCCCAATACTAAAATAGTATTTATCGCCAATCCTAATAATCCAACTGGCACGCAGCTTGAACCTCAAGAGTTACGAGCATTTATGGCTAGTATACCAAGCTCGGTATTGGTGGTATTAGATGAGGCGTATATCGAATATAGCCCTGAGAGTAATAATCGGGCGTTGTTAGATGAATTTGATAATGTCGTCATCGTGCGCACTTTTTCCAAAGCTTATGGACTGGCGGGTTTACGTGTCGGTTATGCGCTTAGCTCAGTGACTGTCGCAGACTTACTCAACCGAATCCGTCAACCATTTAACGTGAGTAGAGTGGCTTTAGCTGCGGCTGCGGCTGCACTTGCTGACTCAGACTTTATTGAAAAAACTCGTCTGATAAATGATGAGCAAATGCGCTGGTTAGAAAAGCAATTTGACGCGTTAGGGTTGGGTTTTATTAAGTCTCATGCCAACTTTATTATGGTAGAAATAGCCGTTGAGATGGAAGACATTACCGCTGCTTCTATTCATCAAGCATTGCTAGAGCAGGGTGTTATCGTCCGTCCATTAGAGAGCTATGGCTTACCTCATTGGCTGCGTATCACAGTAGGGGTGGCAGAAGAAAATATGCGCCTGATTGATACACTGCGCTCAATCTTGACTGATAGTTGATAATAAGTATGTTAGGTCGTTTTGGATAAGTAAGTAAATAATTTATTAATCATTTTTCTGACGCTAGTTTGTTTAACGAGAAAAGCCGTGAGTCCCCAGCAAAACAATATAAGCAATCAAAACAATAATATGCAGTCTATGAATACTCAGCCGCCGTTATTTAAACAGATTTGTGTGATTGGTCTAGGGCTTATCGGTGCAAGCCTTGCCCAAGCCATTAAAGACAATGGTTTGAGTGAGCGCTTGGTGGCGGTTGATAGACATACACCAAGCATCGACGAAGCCATTCAGCATGGCTTATTAGACGCTGGTAGTGCTGTCTTAAGTGAAGTAGTGTTTGGTAGTGATTTGATTGTTATCGCCGTACCAGTACAAGCGGTGCACGCCGTATTTGTCGATATCAAAGCAGCGATGGATAATGGACAACTTGCCACTGATTGCATCATTACTGATGTTTGTAGCACCAAGGTCAATATCATTGACGCTGCCAAAGCCGTCTTTGGCTCATTGCCTATAGGTCTTGTTCCAGCGCATCCAATTGCGGGTGCAGAGAATTCAGGATATCATGCCAGACGTGCGACATTGTTTGTTAATCATAGTGTCATTATCTGCGAGCTACCAACGACCCATAATAGCGCCATTACCAAGCTTCGGCAGTTATGGGAGGCGGTGGGTGCAAACGTTATGTCAATGGATGCCGAACACCACGATCGCATATTGGCGCACACCAGTCATCTGCCACATCTGCTTGCCTTCAATTTGGTTGAGCAATTGGCGAGCCATGATGACAATTTAGATATGTTTCGTTATGCAGCCGGAGGCTTCCGCGACTTTAGCCGCATCGCTGCCAGTGATCCTAAAATGTGGCACGATATATTTTTTGCCAACGAAAGCGCGATTGTTAGCGCCCTTGATGAGTATGGCGTTTACCTACAGAATATGCGTCAGCTTATCATCGATAAAGATTCAACCGCCCTGATGGGACTTTTGGGCCGCGCGCAAGCCGCACGGCGACATTTTGGCCATATGTTAGCCAGCACCCCTTATACGGATACTTCTGCCATGTCAGCTTCTTATAATATTACTCCTAGCAATACTGTATTGGGCACTATTGCCATTCCTGGTGACAAGTCTATCTCGCATCGCAGCATTATGCTGGGTAGTCTTGCGACAGGCGTGACCAATGTCACTGGATTTTTGGAAGGGGAAGATGCGCTTGCCACCTTGCAAGCATTCCGTGATATGGGCGTGACCATTGAAGGGCCTGATAATGGCAAATTGACTATTCATGGCGTGGGTATGAACGGTCTGAAACCGAGTAAAACACCATTGTATATGGGCAACTCAGGTACTAGCATGCGCCTGCTGGCTGGTATTTTAGCGGCGCAATCATTTGGCAGCGTGTTGACAGGTGATACCAGCCTGAACAAGCGCCCAATGGAGCGTGTGGCCGCACCTTTACGCAAGATGGGCGCAGTCATTCAAAGTACGGGTCATAGTGGTACAGCGCCACTTAGTATCACTGGTCGAGCGACTATCGGTAAGCCATTACAAGGTATCGATTATGAGATGCCTGTGGCTTCTGCGCAGATTAAATCTTGCTTGTTGCTGGCTGGACTTTGGGCAGAAGGCACCACAACCGTTACCCAACCGGAAGTCAGTCGTGACCATACCGAGCGTATGCTTTCAGCTTTTGGTTATCCAGTAACGGTCGATGGCAACCGTATCAGTGTAACCGGTGGCGGGCAACTCACAGGTGGTGATATCGCTGTCCCTGCTGATATATCCTCTGCGGCATTTTTTATGGTCGCTGCTGCGATCAGCCAAAATAGCGAGCTGACCTTGACGCAAGTAGGTATTAATCCGACACGCACGGGTATTATCGATATCTTAAAATTAATGCAAGCAGATATTAGCCTAAGTAATGAGACACATGTGGGCGGCGAACCAGTCGCAGATATCACTATTCGTAGCTCAAACCTAAAAGGTATTGATATCCCAGAATATTTAGTACCATTAGCGATTGATGAATTCCCAGTATTGTTTATTGCTGCTAGCTGTGCGCAAGGTCGTACGGTGTTGACTGGTGCCAAAGAGCTGCGCGTAAAAGAGTCTGATCGTATTGCAGTTATGGCAGAAGGATTACAAACACTGGGTATTGATTGTACAGTGACGGAAGATGGTTTGATTATCGAAGGTAAAGGCATTGAGGGTCAAAATAGCAATATCAATAATAGCCAGCCTGTCTTTGGTGGCGGTCATATTACCTCGCATCATGATCATCGTATTGCCATGAGTTTTGCAATTGCCAGCTTACGTGCATCCAAGCAAATTACTATTGAAGGTGTTGAGACCGTCAATACCAGTTTCCCAGGATTTGCAGAGCTTGCCAATCACATTGGAATGTCTATTAAAGTTGATAATGCTGCGGTTTAATACCACAAACTATATTAACTTGCTGAATAGTGTTATTGGCTTTTGCAACACTGAGTTTTAAAGTGCTGACTTGTAAAATGCTGGCTACAGCATTCAATAAAGTCTAAAAAGTTGCTCATTAGCCTTGATGTAAATGTTGTTTTTAAAGTTGTTATCGTTAGCAATGTGTTGATGCCTATATTGGCATGAGCGCATTGCTTTTTAACTTATATCCTATCTGTAGTGACCCTGCGCTTTTGCCATTGAATTGATATAAAAATTAATATGGGGCAAGAGTGCGCTTTGCTCTAAAAAGTTGTACTGTACTATGACCACCCAAAACGTCATCAAAAAACCAGTTACGCCCATTAAAACAACCAGGCGTGGCATCATCACCGCACTCATTGCCTTTTTTATCTGGGGTGGGTTTCCATTATATTTTAAACAATTGGCCGCCTACGATGCGACCGAGATTATCGGTCACCGTATTATTTGGACGTTTGCTTGCTTGCTTATCGTGTTGGTAGTCACCAAGCGCTGGCAATGGATCGATACCTTAAAGAAAAATCCGAGATGGATCGCGTTCTCATTTATATCGGGTTTGATTATTGCCACCAACTGGCTCACTTATGTATGGGCCGTCAATCACGACCGTATTCTCGAAGCCAGTTTGGGGTATTTTATCGGACCATTGGTGGGCGTTGCGCTATCGATGATTTTATTCAAAGAGCGCTTACGTACGCTGCAATGGGTTGCCATCGGTTTCGCCTTATTATCCGTAGTCATTCAAGTAGTTATGATTGGTAGCTTGCCATGGATATCACTGATTTTAGCCTTTAGTTTTAGTACTTATGGCACCATTCAACGGCAGACACCTTTGACGGCAGTCGATGCTATGTTTGTCGAAACAACGATGTTGGTGCCGATTTGCTTATGGTGGTTCTGGCAAGCAGATGTGGTCAGCAGTCAATTGAGTTTTTGGTTTAGTCCGAATATTTGGCTACTAATGATCGCAGGGCCGATTACCTTGATACCGCTGTTATTGTTTAATAAATCTACCAAGCTCGTTGCTTATAGCATTTTAAGTTTTATGAATTATCTGACACCGACCTTTATCTTCTTCTTAGCGGTGTTCTATTATAACGAGCCATTTGATTTACAACGTCTTGCAGTGTTTGGTCTGATTTGGTTTGGTCTGTTATTATTCAGCATTGACTTATGGCGTCATCGCCCTAGTAAAGCGCTAAAAGCCGCGCGTTTGCGTGAAGAGGCGTTGCAGAAAACCAATTAAAAACCTGAGTTCAAAATCTAATTGAAATTTAGTAAACAAGGATGAGAGCATGTTTCATACCGAATCTGATGTGGTATTCGTTAAAGGCTTGACAGTGGAAGCCGTCATCGGTGTTTATGCATGGGAGCGCGCAATCACGCAGCCGCTGCTGATTGATATAGCACTTGAAACAGATATCAGCCGTGCGGCTATCTCAGATGATGTCAACGATGCGCTGAATTATAAAGCGGTTTGCGATGATGTGAGCGCGTGGTGCCAAGCGATTAAAGCTCAGTTGCTAGAGCATTTAGCGTTGCAAATCGCTGATAAGTTGCTTGCCAAATATAGCTGTCATAAAATCACTTTAAGCATTGCTAAGCCCACTGCTATCAAGCAGGCCGATGCGGTTGGGGTACAGATCACGCGTTATGCAACGGCCATTGAAGATAAGCCAGTTGTAAGCAAGGACGATGATGCATAATATGCATAAAAATTTGGCTGATTTGAGTCTTGAAACGCTAAAAAAGCAGACGCCTGAACTGTTGCAAACACAATCTGTGACGGCAGTATTATTGGCTTTAGGCAGTAATTATCAAGCTGAACATTATCTGCCGCTTGTCCGAAAGGATCTAGCGGCGCTAGGGGGAATACAGTTATCTACTGCATTTGAAAATCCTGACTTTACATCGACCGAAGCGCAACCAAAGCCCGATTATACCAATCAGTGCGTTTATTTGCGTTTGGGAGAGCCAATGACACTGCAACAGTTACAGCAGGTTTTTAAAGATCTTGAGGGTGACTGTCATAGGCAGCGTCTAACAGAAGCTCAGACGCCAATAAAAAAAGTTACGATGGATATCGATATTCTATTGATAGAAACGCTATTAATAGAAGTTGTTTCTGATAAAAATAGCCTAAGCAGCAATAAGGAATTTGAAGAGTCTAATTGGATTGTAATGGCAGATCGTTACCCATTCAAAGCGCATGAAAGAGCAGGGGTTGAAGAATTAATTTCAGATATTCCGTAGTTTTATGGATATTTAATATCAATTTTGAATAAAATGGAGTATTAAGAGCTGTACTAGTTAGCATAAAGCTTAACTAGTACAGTTCGTTTTTTACACTGAATCTATCTGTTTATTATATCGTTATGCTTTTTAGGAAATCTATTTTTGATATTTGATTATTAAAAATTGTTTGTTTTATTAACATCCCAAATATGCTCTACGTAGAATTTAAAATGATACTTTCTACCTTGAAAAAATACTTGATAACCTAGCCATCCATAAATCTGATTCTACACCACTACCTAGGGAAAAACTATGTAAGGGCTGAGAAGGGTCTTTAATTTCCACCTTAATCACATTCATTTGTCTTGTGCTGGATTGATTTGTGCTGACTTGATAGTAGCTAATTATATCACTGTAATCACATATGGTGATATGAGGTTCACTACTGGGATTAATAGTAAAAACAATTTTTTTAGCATTATCGTCTATTATTATTCCGGATGCTTCATAAGATGGATTAATCCCATTTCTTATAGCCAGTTTCTTATAGTGATCATGAACATTATTATGAAATACCCCTACATTACCTGTGAGATAACGTTTTATTTTATCAAATACAGATAAGCCAATAAAAACGAGTAAAAAAATTAAAATAAATGCTAAAAGTGCTGCACCGGCATCCCATTTTATAAATGCAATATAACCAAATATAAACGGTAATGTTATAGCTATTAAAAATGTTTTTTTGGATAATAAAAATACAATTTTTCTAGCTTTAGGTGGATTGGAAGATTCTGTTCTGATTTTCTATATTGACATTTCGACGCTCATTCAATGTAAAGGTTAGGAAAAGTATTTATGTATTGGAGTATACATATTACTATCTTTGAACAAGAGTTCATACTGAAAATTAGTTTGTAAGCTAGTGGATTGATTAAAAGCTGTGATACCTATAAAATAGAATATCGCTGCAATCGAAGTATTTTATGATTTTGGGTGGAGTGGATAGGAAAATTGCTGTTAAAGGTAAATGAAAACTATCGAAAGATTTTTCTGAAAAAATCTCAAAATAAAAGCTAGGCAAAATGCCCAGCTTTTATCTAACTCACATGGTTTAGCTTAAAAAGCCTTACTGCGCCGTCAAACCACCATCAACGACAAACTCTGAACCTGTCGAGTAGCTTGAATCATCTGACGCCAAGAAGAGCACCATGCCGCTGACTTCTTCGGGCTGAGCAACACGTCTCATCGGAATAGTTTTGGCAAATGCTTCAACCGCATCTTTGGTATCACCTTGCATAATCATCGGTGTGGCGATGACGCCTGGATGAATGGAGTTCACGCGAATGCCATGAGGGGCGCACTCTAATGCTGCCGCTTTGGTCATACCGCGTACCGCAAACTTAGAATCGGTATAACCGATAGCGCCGCCAACCAAGCCATTAATTGATGAGATATTGATGATAGAACCTTGTTTGGCGGCTTTCATGGTTGGAATAACCGCTTTCATGCCTAAAAAGACCGACACCTGATTAATTTCTAGAATCTTGCGATACGCTTCTACTGACGTATCTAAAATAGATTTGTGCGTAGTGATACCTGCATTATTTACCAGGACATCAATTCGACCAAATTTTTCCTGTGTTTCTTTAACGACTTGCGCCCAATCATCTTCATTGGTGACATCATGTTTGATAAATAACGCATCAGCGCCAAGCTCTTTTGCTAATGCGTCGCCTTTATCAGAGTTGATGTCGGTCAAGACCACCTTAGCGCCTTCTGCCATACACAAACGCGCATGCGTTTCGCCCATGCCTTGAGCGGCACCAGTAATAATGATAACTTTATCTTGTAAACGAGCCATGAGTTTTCCTGTTTTTTTAGTTATGAATAATGAAAGAGTATAGGACACAATCGCTAAATACTCCTTAGTGATTATGAAACCAAAAGTGAATACTTGATATTTTTAAATGATAATTTTAAACATAGCATTTGAATAATGCTTTTGGCTGATTTTTTTAAATAATGTGGTGAGGAAGTAATGTACAACGACATATTAAATTTCTGTTTTAATGAGGTGGGTAGTGAGAAGTTTTTTGAGAAAGACATAGCGTTTGATAAATTACTAATAGAGCGATACAGTGATTTGCTTGAGCAAGCAGCGGCGTCAGAGCTATACGAATGGCGATGTAATATTCAGGGTAGGTTGGCTGAAATTATTATATTGGATCAATTTTCACGCAATATTTACCGTGATACGCCAGCGGCTTTTGCCCAAGATGCGATGAGTCTCGCGCTCGCGCAAGAAGCGGTTGCTGCTGGTATATTAGAGGCGCTTGAAACTATAGATGAGCGCAAGTTCTTATTGATGCCTTATATGCACAGCGAATCGAAACTGATTCATCAGCAAGCAGAAAAGCTATTTAAGCAATATACCAATGCAGATACCGTGGATGCTGAGCTTAAACATAAAGTGATTATCGATTGTTTTGGTCGTTATCCGCATCGTAATGACATTTTAGGACGGGTTTCGAGTAGCGAAGAAATAGCGTTTTTGACGCAGCCTGACTCAACTTTTTTATAAATATTGTTTGTCAAATGGCTAGTCAGTAAAGCGCTATTTATCAATTGGTCAAAATAGAAAAAAGAGGCTAAATAGCCTCTTTTTTATTCAGTATCGACGACAGCTAGAAGATTACTTCTGCTCAGTGCCTATCTCATCTATATCGGCACGGCCAATCACATCGATATCCTCTAAGCATAATTTATCATATTCTTTTTTACAAAAGTCAGGATCGATTTTGCACATCGCTGCTTGTAATTGATCGAGACGATTTTCTGATTGTTGAATATGCTCTAGCATTTTAGCAAAAGCTTCAGCCACAGGATCTTGTGAGGATGGGTCGATACCATAAGCTTGAAACGCGGTTTCGCGTGCTGAATGATTGGTGGCTTTTTCATCTATTGGTTTTTTATCTACTGCCTTTTTATCTTTGCCCTTATCTGTAGAAGCAGCTTGCGCTACTTTTTCTTGCTGGTTGGCATCATCGACTTTTTTGACAAGTGGATTGCCCTTTTCATCATGATGGTCTGATATCATTCTCGCAGAACTCCCGACCATGGTCGCACCTGCTGGTACTGCCTTTACTACGACGGCATTTGAGCCAATTTTGGCGCCTTTACCGACAGTAAATGGCCCCAATACTTTAGCACCAGCACCAACGATAACCCCATCTTCCAAAGTAGGGTGGCGCTTGCCATTATTCCAAGAGACGCCGCCAAGCGTTACCCCGTGATAAAGCGTCACATCATTGCCAATCTCTGCCGTTTCGCCAATAACGATACCCATACCATGATCAATAAAAAACCGTCGACCGATTTTGGCAGCAGGGTGTATCTCAATACCTGTGATGATACGTGAGCCATAAGAAATCACTCGCGCCGCCAGTTTTTGTTCATGATTCCAAAGATAATGGGCACCGCGATGTAGGACGAGCGCGTGGATGCCAGGATAAGTCAAGATGACTTCCAGACTATTACGCGCAGCAGGATCACGGTTAAATACCGCATCGATATCTTCTTTTAGGTCTTTTTTGATGCGTGAAAGTGATTTGAATAAGGCAGTTGGCAATGACATAAATTGTCCTATCGTATTTTTGATTACAATCAATTTAGTTATAGCAGCTTTGCAGCACAAAATATAGCGATGAGCGATAAATAAAAACAGACGACTGACAGATAAAATGCCAATCATTGACAATTCATCTAAAGGCAATTATTTATGATTTAGCTATCACTGACAACATATTTTAGCAGCTCAACAACTTGCTCTGGCGTTTGCGCCCAAGCCATTGCCGCCGCATCGACTTCTTTTAGCGGATGGATAATATCTTCAGCATGAAGGGTAATGTACGGCTTGCCTAAAGCCGCGCAGTAGCCAGCATCGAATGCAGCGTTCCACTGCTTATATTTATCACCAAAACGAATGATAGCAATGTCGCACTTTTGAATCATGTTTTTGGTGCGAATCGCATTTACCTTTGATGACTGATGGTCGCGCCAGAACCCATTATCTTCTTTACCGAGTACGTCACCGGCGGCATCACTGGCTTCATGTTCAGTGACTGCGGAGGTAAAGATAATGTCTAAACCTTTGTCTTTCGCGCCTTGCATGATTTTTTGTCGCCAGTCGCTGTGTATTTCTCCGGACAAATAAACGTTCCAATTCATCATCAATTCCTTTTTATTATTGAATCATATCATTTTTAAAACCATAGGATTTGTAAATACTACTGCTGTTATTGCAACAGAAATTCAATGCCAGAAACTTTGCATATTAAAAGCTTTAGTCTTTTGCAAGTTTGGCAATCAAAGCGCTTAATAGCTGATATTCTTTTTGATCAAGCTGTAAGCGTGAGCCCAGTCGTGACAGCCGCGATGGTAATGACTTCAAGTTTTCACTATCGGCTAAACCTCGTTGAACCATCAGTTCAGTGGTGCGATGAGTCAGCTGTTGCAATTGCTGCTGGGTAATGGCGGGTTCATCCCATTGCTGACGTAAATGTACATCGAGCATTGGCTGAGTAGTAGTGCCCAAAGCAGTATCTAAACTATCCGCTGTCTGAGTGTGTGATTGCGCGTAAGCAAAAATAAAGCTAGCGATTACTTGCACGGCTGACGCGACATTGAGTACAGGATAAGCAGGGTTGGCATCGATTTGGATATGATAATCGGCATAAGCCAACTCTTCATTGGTTAATCCACGATCTTCACGCCCAAATAGGATAGCGATATTTGGTTTACTAGCAGTAGCAGCCGATAGGGTATCAGCGTTGCTCGACGCCGACTGTTTATCGATAAAATCAAACATAATCTTAGCAGCTTGCGTGGGTGTCACGACAGGGCGGGGCAAATGACGACTGCGACTGCTGGCAGCAAATACCAATTGGCAATCCGCAATAGCAGATTCTAAAGTAGGTGCAATCAAGGCTGATGATAGCAGCTCGCTGCCACCTGCTGCATGAGACACACTGGTTTCATCAATTGGTAGCTTGGGATCGACAACCGTCAAACGAGACAAACCCATTGTGTGCATTGCGCGCGCTGCTGAGCCAATATTGGCAGGCAAAGTGGTATTAACCATGACGATTTGCACACAAGACAAATAGTCGCTCACCGTATGATGGACAGTAGATGCTGCTAATATAGGGGTAGAATCATTACTCATTATAACCCCAATCTTAGATTGATTTCTTGTTCTGCGCGTTGCAATGCGACGGCGATATTTTCAATCAGTGCCGCTTGCTCGCTGATAAGACGCTCGCGGCAGCGCTCTTGTAATTGGCTGCTCAAGTTCATTAATTGGGTCGTGCCCAAGTTGGCGCTGGCCCCTTTTAGCGCATGAGCAACCTCAAAACCATTGGCATTGTCATTTTCTTGCTGAGCGACTCGCAGCGCACTTACTCGCTGCTGACTGTCAGTGATATACACTTGTATCAAATCAGCAAAGTCTTCTTCTAACAAATCACGCATGTCTTCAAATTGCTCATGATTAATGATTTCTTCAGCTTGGTGAGCCATGTTTTTATTTGGGGTTTCATCCATGGTTTTATGTCCAATTCTAAAAGTTAAAACGGTAAAGGGTTTGTAATAAATACGTCAATGTTCTTCAGGTATTAGGGCGTGTCCTCAATTCAATCAATTACTCTCTAAATGGGCTAAATTTTGTTAAACATCGTCAATAGCTTATCAATATCTCGATATTAACGGCGCTATCTTCCTTGTTTGACGGCAACTTATCTCATTTTTATCACCATTTTTAAAATGAGGATACGCCCTAGCTATAATGGAAATGCAAATTGTCTTCACTAACCATATTCTTTAATTGCTGTAAGTTATCATCGTTGGGGTAGATGCGCCAGTGCTCAGATAGCCCTACGTTAGCGATGCCAAATTCCTCATAAATGCTCAGTCCCAGTGGCAGACAATTATCATTAATGGAGGTGTCGGTATTGCTCAAAGCATTATTGGCATAACTTTGATTAGCACTATTTTGATTCATGTCATTTTCTAGCGCCAATAAATCATTGCCATTTTCATCATATAAACTTCCGCCCATCGCAGAATCGTAGCCACTATTGCCATTAAAGTTGCCACTTTGCTCGTCTTGCTCGTTGTCATGAGACAGTTTTGGTGCCGGAATAATGCTGGCTTGTGCAGACTTGAGTAACGGTTGCAGTCGCGTCAGCAGATTGATGTCGCTGCCATGAATTTTAATACTGATTTTTTTCATCCATCTTAGGCGCGCATCGACCATGCTCATGGCACTATCAAGACGGGCAAATAAACGCCCATCACGCTCACGAATGCTGCCTTTGATGATGACGACTTCATCAATTTTCAACTGTTCTTTGACACGATTGAAACGCTCGGCATAGCAGCTTACTTCCAGCCTTGAAGTGCCGTCATCTAAGATAATGACATTGCGATTACCAAAGTTGGCAATATCAATAATCAATCCGGCGAAATAACAGCTACCGTTATAGCCCGTGTCAGTCAGTTTATCGAGACGAGTGCCTGAGGTATAGCGTTTTAACTCATCCAAGTATTCATTGATTGGATGACCCGTCAAATACAATCCTAA
This sequence comes from Psychrobacter sp. UBA6739, assembly GCF_002453835.1. Classification (NCBI taxonomy): domain Bacteria; kingdom Pseudomonadati; phylum Pseudomonadota; class Gammaproteobacteria; order Moraxellales; family Moraxellaceae; genus Psychrobacter; species Psychrobacter sp. UBA6739. The sequence continues at coordinate 3,702 of NZ_DKHR01000025.1, read as the reverse complement.
CGTGTTCTTTTCTGCTTTTAAACGATGTTTATCACCCCAAATCAGCTCTGGCGTCATAACCAGTGGCGGCGCGGCGACGACACCATCCATTTCACCAAACAAATCCATCATGCCGATTTCACGGTTCTGACGGTCTTGTTCAGCAGCTTGTACGGCACTTGGCAGCTGGCTCATTAATGCGCCGCGAATCTCGTACGCTTCATCGGCTGGTAAATCTGGTCGTAGGGTGGCTGCAAAGTCATCAAAACAACCAGCGTTTATCAGTCCCTCTAAAGTGCGTTTATTAACCTTTTTGATATCAACGCGGCGACAAAAATCATAGAGATCTTTAAACGGTCCTTCACGGCGGCGTGCATCAACGATAGACTCGACCGCGCCTTCACCAACGCCTTTAATCGCACCTAAGCCATAAATAATATTGGTTGGGGTATCGGCAACGAAATGCCATTCACTGCGATTTACCGATGGATTAACCACGGTCAAATCAAAGTTTTCACGGCAATCATTGATAAAGAACACCACGTTATCGGTATTGTTCATATCGGAAGTTAATACCGCCGCCATAAACTCAGCAGGATAGTATTGTTTTAGATACGCAGTCTGATAAGCGAGCACGCCATAAGCAGCCGAATGCGAGCGGTTAAAACCGTAACCGGCAAACTTCTCCATCAAATCAAACACACCGCCTGATGTCGCTTCATCAATACCTTGCTCGGTTGCACCAGTAATGAAAATATCGCGCTGCTTAGCCATTTCCTCAGGTTTCTTTTTACCCATCGCACGGCGAAGCATATCTGCGCCGCCTAAGCTATAGCCTGCCATCACCTGCGAGATTTGCATGACCTGTTCTTGATAAACAATAACGCCATTGGTATTTTCTAAAATCGGCTCAAGATTGGGATGGTCATAAATCACTTCCTCGCGACCGTGCTTACGGTCGATATACATCTCTACCATGCCAGCATCAAGCGGACCTGGGCGATAGAGCGCACACATGGCGATCACATCTTCGATGTTGGTCGGTTGTAATTTCGCCAGATACTTTTTCATGCCCATACTTTCTAGCTGAAAGACGGCAGTGGTCTTAGCATCTTGCAAGAGCTTGTAGGCTTTTTTATCATCTAACGGTAGGTCTTCTAACACCAACGCATCTTTGCCTTCTTTGGCACGGCGCAGATTGATATTTCTGACAGCGGCATCAATCACGGTCAAGTTACGTAGACCCAAAAAGTCAAATTTTACTAGCCCAACCGCTTCAACGTCATCTTTATCAAACTGGCTGACACGGTGACCTTCGTCATCACAATAAATTGCGCTAAAATCTGTGATTCTGTGCGGCGCAATCAATACGCCACCAGCATGTTTACCCACGTTCCGGCAAATGCCTTCAAGCTTAATCGCCATCTCCCACACTTCAGTGGCATCTTCATAATCCATATTGTCAGGATTAGAGATTAAGTCTTTTAACTGTGGCTCTTGCTCTAATGCTTGACTGAGCGTAATTCCCGGTGTTTTGGGAATAAGTTTCGACATTTTGCTGGCAAGGAAGTATGATTTACTTTGCGCGCGTGCGACATCTCGAACTACCGCTTTTGCTGCCATCGTACCAAAGGTAATGATTTGCGAGACCGCTTCACGACCATAGGTTTGCGCCACATAATCAATAACGCGGTCGCGACCTTCGATACAGAAGTCAATATCGAAATCGGGCATGGACACACGCTCGGGATTCAAAAAGCGCTCAAATAATAAGTCGTAATGAATAGGGTCGAGGTCGGTAATATTGAGCGAATAAGCAACGAGTGAGCCTGCACCAGAACCACGACCAGGACCGACTGGTACGCCATTGGCTTTTGCCCAGCGGATAAAGTCCATGACGATGAGGAAGTAACCAGGAAAGCCCATTGAAAGAATAACCTTTAGCTCATACTCTAAGCGGTCATCATATCTTTGGCGAAACTCGATCCAATTATCGCTACGTTTCTCGATGGGGAATAGTTTATCTAGTCGATTATTCAGACCCCGTATTGATTCTGCGCGGAAAAACGATTCAATGGTCTCACCTTCAGGCACAGGAAAGTCAGGTAGTACGTTGATACCAAGCGTCAACGTCACATTACAGCGGCTTGCTAAGCGCAAAGTATTATCTATAACCTGCGGAATATCAGCAAATAGCTGCTGCATTTGTGCTTGGGTTTTAAGATATTGCGCATCAGAATAAGTTTGCGGGCGATTTTGGTCGGCAAGTACGTAGGAGCCTGCGATACAAACCCGCGCTTCGTGAGCATCGAAATCATCCTGCTCTAAGAAACGCACGTCATTATGAGCAATGATAGGAATATGATGCTTAGCACCCGAATGAATAGCCGCTTTAATAAAGGCGTCTTCACCTGAGCGATTGGTACGCTTAATCGCAAAATATAAGCGATCAGCAAATTGCGCTTGCCATTCTATTAGCAGCTCATCGGCTTTTTCTGGCATAGATCCAACCAGTGCCTGACCGACATCTGATTTTTCAGTAAATAAGACAATCACGCCTGCCGCATGCGCTAAAATATGACTGCGCTTGACGACTGGTACACCATGATTGGCATCGTCGGCGCGTCCTTCGGTAAAGCCGAGCGATACGATACGAGTGATGTTTTGATAGCCCTCGTTGTCCATCGCGAGTAGGGTGAGCCGAGTGTCTTCATTTTCCATGATGACTTCACTGCCGATAATGGGCTTGATACCCGCACCTAGGCAAGCACGATAAAACTTCACCGTGGCATACAGATTGGACAAATCGGTCAATGCCAGCGCGCGCTGATGGTCAGCCGCCGCAGCTTTCACTAGCGGCTTGATACGCACGATAGAATCAGTGATTGAATATTCGCTGTGGATGCCAAGGTGTACAAATGCCATAGAAGACTCTTACTAGTACGATCAAAAGCTATAAGCTATCGATAAAATAAAGGATATGTATCCGTTATTTATATGGATGTTCAAAGGTAAATAAGACCTCGATAGCCATGTTGATACGTTTTAAATGGGGTCGTCAATAATAGCATTATTTGCCGTAGACAGCCACTGATTCAAAGGGTTTAATCTGAGTGAGAGGATTTGTTTTTCTTATTTATAAAGGTGAAATTTTGCTGTGTTTTGTCTTAATATTCGATAAAATAAACATTTGTTTTTAGATGGTGTGATGTACTGCTAGTTTTACTATAGTAGATCTTTTATAAAAGTGGTACATTAGTTTTAAAACAAGCGAAAAGTAAAAAGATTATGACTTATTCAGCAGACTTCCGTGCTCAAGTGATTAAAAGTGTCGAACAACAAGATATGAGTATCAGACACGCTTGTGCATTTTATGACATTAGTAAGGCCACGTTACAGAATTGGCTCAAAGACCCTAGTATTAAACTCACTCGCAATAAACCACCCAGTAAAATACCTAACGAAGCTTTATTAAAAGATGTTGAACAACATCCAGACGATTACCTGTACGAGAGAGCACAGCGTTTTGGGTGTAGCAAGTCGGGCATCGAGGCTGCTTTAAAACGCCTTGGTGTCAGTCAAAAAAAAGACCTTGGCGCATCCAAAAGCTTGCCCCATAAAGAGAGCTAAGTATCTAAGCAAACTTAACAAATACATTGCTCAAGGCCTTGCTATTGTATACATGGATGAAAGCGGCTTTGAGTCTGAAACCATTCGTTCTCA
>NZ_DKHR01000009.1:78638-84740 GCF_002453835.1 Psychrobacter sp. UBA6739 | reverse complement strand
GCATACTTTTTGATACACCACCAATCATTTTAATCGTGATTATCCAATGGGTGGCTGATGCTGATTATGCCGCTCTTTTAATGTATCGACTCTCTCATTGCCATCGCATTTTGATAAGTGTCATGGACGATGGACATAATAAAATTGCGACCTGCTCTTGAAATTTGGCAGTTTAGGTCAATGTAGCAAGATACCATTATCATGTTAATGGTCATAAAATTATGCTAATTGATGACCTGCCTTAGCTTAAATCGTCACGCTTTTTACCGTATATATTTTTTGCCATAAATAATAATAGGAATACCCATGTCTATTGCTGAAACTGATGCTCAAATCATTAATCCTGATATGCCAGATGTGCCACCGCATGCACCAAGTAAAATTAATTTAAAAGATTACCAGAAACCTAGCTTTGATGTGGAAACGGTTGATTTAGATATTAAACTGTTCGAAAATCATGCACAGGTAGACAGCACTCTGAAGATGGTACGTCAAACAGCAGGAGATCTCGTATTATTCGGTGAAGAGTTGGAGCTGATCGCCATTACGATGAATGGTAAGCCATTGACGGCTGAGGATTATCAACAACAAGCAGGCACGTTGACGATTGCTAATGCACCTGATGGGGTTATTTTAGAGATTCAAGTACGTATCTGTCCGCAGACCAATACCGCACTTGAAGGGTTCTATATGGCGGGCATTGGTGATGAGACGATGTTTGTCACCCAGTGCGAGCCGGAAGGTTTTCGTAAAATCACCTTTTATCCAGACCGCCCCGATGTGCTAGCGATATTTACCACGCGTCTTGAGGCGGATAAGCGTTATCCAACACTATTAGCCAATGGTAACTTGGTTGAAGCGGGTGAAGTGGCAGATGCCCCAGACCGTCATTATGCGATATGGCATGATCCAACCAATAAGCCAAGCTATCTATTTGCCTGTGTTGTCGCTGATTTAGACGTATTGACGGATTCCTATACCACCAGCGAAGGTCGTGAGGTGTTGCTGGAAATATACGCAAAGTCCGCTGACATCGATAAATGTGATGTCGGTATGCAAGCGTTGAAAGATTCGATGAAATGGGATGAGGTTAATTATGGTCGCGCCTACGATTTAGATCGCTATATGATTGTTGCCGTGAGTCAATTTAATATGGGCGCAATGGAAAACAAAGGTCTAAATATTTTTAATACTGCTTGTGTGTTATCCAGTCCTGAGACGACAACGGATGCGCGTAGCTTTAGTGTGAAAGCCATCATTGCCCATGAGTATTTTCATAATTGGACAGGCAATCGCATTACTTGCCGTGATTGGTTTCAATTGTGCTTAAAAGAAGGCTTTACCGTTTACCGCGATCAATCATTCTCAGCGGATCAGCAGTCGAGTGCCGTACAGCGTATCGACGATGTGGCGACCTTGCGTGCTCATCAGTTTGCGGAGGATGCAGGACCATTGGCACACCCGGTACGCCCTGAGAGTTTTGTCGAGATTAATAATTTTTATACGACGACTGTTTATGAGAAAGGCGCTGAAATCGTACGCATGATTGCCAATACGTTAGGAGCCGAGAATTTTCGTAAAGGCACGGATGAGTATTTCCGTCGTTATGATGGGCAAGCGGTGACGGTTGAGGACTTTTTGTCAGCGCTTAGCATCACGGATAGCAAGATTGAAAGCTTCATCGACTGGTATCGTCAGCCGGGCACACCAATGGTGTCTGGTCATCAACATTATGACCATGCAGCGCAGACACTGACGATTACGTTAAGTCAGCAAACCCGTCATGTCAGTGGCTTTTCTGCGCCAAAACCACTGCCTATTCCGGTCGCGACTGCGCTATTTGATAAAGACAGTGGTGACATTGTGGCTGAGCGTATGCTGCTACTCGATCAAGCCACGCAAACCTTTACCTTCGAAAATATAGCGCGTGAGCCTGTAGTATCCTTGCTACGTGATTTTAGTGCGCCAGTACAGCTCAATTATGATTATCAAGATGCAGATTTGGCATTTTTGCTCAAACATGAAACCAATGGTTTTAACCGCTGGCAAGTGACGCAGATGCTGGTCAATCGTATCTTGTTGCAAGGTCAAGGCGAGAAGAGCAGTCCTGATATCTATCTGCAAGCACTAGCGCAGACATTGCCTGTGCTCGCGGCTGAGGATGCGATGTTGGCTGCCCGCTTGCTTGATATTCCATCAGCGCAAGAGCTGGCGTCTGCTATTCATAAAGATTACGATCCAGCATTGGTGAAAGCGCAGCGCGACGACTTGTATCAGCAGCTTGCAAAGGCGCTAAAAGATCAATGGGCTGAGCTTTATGAGCAGCTACCTATGCAGTCTTATGAAGATAGTGCCGAGGCTCGTGGCACCCGTGCCTTGCGTAATGTGGTGCTCGATATGGCGCTGACCGCAAATGTCGATGGCGCAGATGAATGGGCGCAGCAGCAGTATGATGATGCAAGCTGTATGACGGAGCGTTTCGGTGCGTTGAAAGCGATGGTCAATCATCAACTGCTAAATGCTGATAAGTATTTAGCAGACTTTTATAATCGCTTCCAAAATAATGATTTGGTCATTGATTTATGGTTTAGTGTGCAAGCGTCTGCTGATACTGTCACCGCTGATACTATCCAATCCTTGATCGCTCACGCAGATTTTGATTGGAATACGCCCAATCGTGTACGCTCAGTGGTCAGTGCCTTTACCTCGCAGCCAACGGCTTTATGGACGGCAGAAGGGTTGGAGCTTTATATTGGTGTGATTAAAAAGTTGGATGATGCCAATCCTGTTTTGGCGTCGCGTTTATTGCAAGTGCTAGCGCGTTGGAATACCTTGGCTGAGCCACGTCGTCAAATGGCGCATGAGCGGTTGATTGAGTTGCAAAAGCAGGCTTCTTCTAAGCATGTACTTGAAAGTCTAAACAGTGTTTTAGGTGCGGCAAATGTATAAAGCGTAATATTTTATCAGTTACGTTGAAAACGTTAAACGTGATAAGCTAATAAGTTAAAGCATACAAAAAAGCCCGTTTGACATATCATGTCAGACGGGCTTTTTGCTGAGCAACTTATAAAGATAGAGTGATCTTTATCGTGATGAGGGACTGTCAATATTAACGATTCGGCAAAACGTCTTTGACCATATCACGTAGATTATACAGGGCAGTGACCGTACTGTCCCAATCTAAGCAACCGTCAGTGATAGACTTGCCATATTCGAGCTGGCTTAAGTCAGCCGTCAGTTTTTGATTGCCGCCTTTTAGATGACTCTCAATCATCATACCAATGATAGATTTATTGCCGTTTTGAATTTGCTCTGCAACGTTTTGGATAACCATCGGCTGTAGATATGGGTCTTTACCTGAGTTGGCATGGCTTGAGTCAATCATAATCTTGCTATTAGTTTTGCCTTTTGCCAGCTCGTTTTCCACTTGTGCAACCGCAGTCTCGTCATAGTTGGGCTTGCCGTTACCACCGCGGAGTACCACGTGCGCGTAAGGGTTGCCTTTAGACTTGATGATTGAGACTTTGCCATCTGCTGATAAACCCAAGAAGCTATGACCTTCTTTCACGGCTTGCATTGCGTTAACAGCGACTGTCATGCCGCCATCTGTTCCATTCTTGAAGCCTACTGGGCATGATAAGCCTGAACTCATTTCACGATGCGTTTGGCTCTCAGTGGTACGTGCGCCAATCGCTGACCAGCTGATCAAATCCTGCATGTACTGCGGGGTATTCGGGTCTAGTGCTTCGGTGGCGCAAGGCAGACCTTTTTCATTCAAATCGAGCAGTAGCTTACGGGCAGTACGCAGACCTTTTTCGATATCGAAGCTGTCGTTCATATCAGGGTCATTAATCATGCCTTTCCAGCCAACGGTTGTGCGCGGCTTTTCAAAATATACGCGCATCACCACAAATACGCTATCTTCGATTTCTTTTGCTAATATGGCCAACCGATCGGCATATTCGTGAGCGGCTTTGATATCATGAATAGAGCAGGGGCCGATGACTACAAAGAGGCGCTTGTCTTTACCGTCCAAGATGTTTTGGATAGTATTACGACCGTTTAATACGGTTTTATAGGCTGCATCTGATAAAGGTAGCTCAGTTTTTAGCTCAGCGGGAGTGATCAAAGGAATGAACTTTTCAATATTCACGTCGTCAATATCTGCATTATGGGTAACTGATGTTGTCATGGTTATATATCGTCTAGCTGATTTATAGGGAGTTTCATTATGCGGACAAAAGTGTTGGTTGACAAGGGCAGTCGCGCAGTTAATTGACTGATAACTGGAATGAGGAAACCAAAACTTAGTTATACTTGTTCAGCGCCAATCGTATATGAGCGCTTCAACAAGCAAGATTGTTACTCAATTTATCTGTCCGTATAGAAAAACGAATTAACCCGTTAAGTGGTCATTTCTGGCTTTTATCAGCTAATTTAGCTATTTGTATCATCGTCACGTATGATGACAATATAAAAGGTATGACGATAAAATAGTGAGTATGGCGAATGCTTAGGTATCACAGAGCTTTCGCGCAGATTTTATGCGTCGTATTTTATAATAATCATTCATTTATTTTATATGCATTTATTGTATTTTTTAATATCGAGAGCTTGTCATGACAGATTCTGCTACGCCTGATCAATATCATAACCTTATAGACCAAACAGAGACTGAAATTCGAAGTGCTGAATTACAGACTGTGCCATTGGTCATCGGTATCATCGCAGGTGAAGTGTCAGGGGATAGCTTGGGCGCAGACTTCATGCAGCAGATGAATAATCTACGTGGTGATATTGTGTGGGTCGGCGTCGGTGGTACAAAGATGCAAGCGCAAGGGCTGCAAAGCATTTTTCCATTGGAGCGTTTAGCGGTGATGGGTTTGGTAGAAGTCATGGCGCAATTGCCTGACTTGCTTAAAGCGCGCCGTGAATTATTGAGCGCATTTAAAGCCGCTGATATTGATTGGTTTATTGGCATTGATGCGCCTGATTTTAATCTTAGAGTGGCTAAAAAATTAAAACCGCAAGGCGTATTCTGCGTGCAGTATGTCAGCCCTTCTATTTGGGCATGGCGTGAGTCACGTATTCATAATATCAAAGCGGCGACCGACCTTGTGTTGTGTTTGTTCCCCTTTGAGCTGTCCGTTTATGAGCGTCATAATCATCCAGCAATATGTGTTGGTCATCCGCTGTTGCGTACGATTGATCAAACATTATTAGAGACACCGATCAATCAGCGCCGTAGTGAGCTGGTTTGGCACAACGATGGCTTGCAGCAGTTTTTTATTGAACGATTTGACGATGTCAGCCAGCTGATTTGTGTAATGCCAGGCTCTCGGCGCGGTGAAATCACGGCTATTTTGCCATTGATGTTAGATGGTATTCAAAAGTTGATATTGCTCGACCCCAAGCTGTGCTTTATCATTCCGACCGTCGACCAGAATCATCAATATATCGTCCAAGATGTTATTGATCAGCGCTCAGAGCAACTACGTGCTGCCATTGTGGTGGTTTATGATGATAGCCAGCCAGCCTTTAGTCAACAAGCGATGGCAGCCTCAGATATTGTGATGCTGGCATCTGGCACTGCAACGCTAGAGGCGATGCTGTTAGAGCGACCGATGGTGGTGGTTTATCAATTAAATAAACTCACCTATCAGATTGCCAAACGCTTGGTCAAAGTACCTTATGTGGCGCTGCCCAACATTTTGGCTGATACTGCAATCGTTCCTGAGCTGATTCAAGAGCAGGCGAGTGGTGATAATATCTGTCGTACGGTCATGCGGCTACTGCAACCGCGTGCCTATGCTGAGCAATTAAAAGATCTCGTCGCCACCAAGCACTTATTACAACAGCAGAGTAATCATGATCCCGCTAATAGCGTGATTGAACAATGGTTTATCCAAGCGAAACATCGGATTTAAGCCATTATTGATTGCGATCATTTCTTCTTCTATTAATCACAATGATACCTAATAACAAAGATACCTCGCCCCTATGAGTAACCAGTACCAAACCGACAACTCTGTCACCCCGATTGAAGTAAGTATTGAGCAAATTGATATCAAAGGTCAATATCTACAGCTGGTTGAGCCTATT